>JAITEC010000060.1 GCA_031282225.1 Oscillospiraceae bacterium
TCCTCGAGTTCGTCCGCGTCGAAGCGGTACTCCGGCGGGCGCAGCGGCACGTATATGGGCTCGGCGCCCGACAGTATGGCGTCGGCGCCATAGTTCTCGTAGAAGGGTGAGAACACTATTACGCGGTCGCCGGGGTCGCATACGGTCATCATAGCGGCCATCATCGCCTCCGTGCTGCCGCACGTGACCACTATCTCCGCGTCCGGGTCGATCTCGAAGCCCATATAGCGCGACTGCTTGCGAGCGAGCGCATCGCGGAAATTCTGCGCGCCCCACGTCACGGAGTACTGGTGAGGCAAGGCGTCCACCTTCGCGAGCGCGTCCAAGACCTCGCTCGGCGGATTGCCGTCGGGGAAACCCTGCGAGAGGTTGATGGCGCCGTATTTGAGCGATACCCGCGTCATGCGGCGGATGACGGAATCCGTGAAGCCCGCAGTGCGCGCCGACAGCGCCTTCATATGGAGTAGTCGTTGCGCCGCTCGTCTATGACGCGCTTTGCCTTGTGCGTCGAGCGCTCGAGGGCGCCGTCGGGCAGCACTACGACCTTTGCTGGCTTCACGCCCACGCGCGCCTTTAGCGCGTTCGCCGCGCGCTCCGCCAGCGCCGTGTCGCCCTCCGGATTACCCTCGCTCTTCTCTATTGTCACCTCGTACTGGTTTGTGAAGTTCCTGTCGGTTATGCGCACCTGGTACTCGCCTGTCACTCCGTCGAGCCCGCGTATCACGTACTCAATGTCGCTGGGGTAGACGTTCACGGCGGACACGATGAACATATCGTCGCGGCGCCCGTCCACGTGTATGCGCGCGAGCGTGCGACCGCACGCGCATTTGTCGCGGGTCACATACCCGATGTCTCCCGTGCGGAACCTTATAATGGGGCGCGCCCTCTTGCGCAGCGTCGTGTACACGAGCTCGCCGCGCTCTCCCGGCGCTATCACCTCGCCCGTCCGGAGATCTACCGTCTCCACAAGTATGTGATCCTCGGCTATGTGCAGCCCGTCGTGTGCCTCGCAGTGGCCGGCGCACGCGCCGAATATGTCGGACAGGCCGTAGAAATCGTAGACCTCCGCGCCCCACAGTCCCGATATGGCGTTGCGCGTGGCGTCTATCGAGCCGCCCATCTCGCCCGCGACGAGTATCTTGCGTATCGACAGGTCAGTCTTGGGATCCACTCCGCTCTTGCGGCACGTCTCGCCCAAGTACCACGCATACGAGGGGCTCGTCCATATGAACGTAGGCTGATATGTCCTCAGGATGAATATCAGCCGCTCCGAGGGCAGCGTGCCGCCCCATATGCACAGCGCGCCGAGGTTCTGCGCCCCTATCACGTCGGGGCCGCCGACATAAAGCGAGAAATTCAGGGCATGTATGTACCTGTCGTTCGGGCGCATGCCCGCCTGCCAGAACAGGCGGCTCTCGACATTCTGCCACTCGTCGAAATCCGTGCGCGTGAACGGGCTCATCGTCGGGACGCCCGTGGATCCCGAAGAGGTGGACACGAACACCACGTCCTCCTCGCGCACCGCCGCAAGCTCCCCTAGAAACGAACCCACGCCCTGCGTGTCGCGCTGCGTCTTCTTGTCGATAAACGGAAGTTTCTCAATGTCGCGCAGCGCCTTGACATCGCCGGGCTTAACGCCCGCCGCGTCAAAGCTGCGCCTGTAATACGGCGCGTTAGCGTAAGCAAATTCGAGCTCCTCCCGGAGCGATTGCAATTGCAGCTCCTCCAGCTGCCCGCGCGGCAACGTCTCGAGTTCCTCGTCCCAGTATTTCCCCCTTGGCATGGCTACCCCTCCTGTAATATAACTTATATGCATATATGGCATATTACAGTAGGTGTCGTGGATTGTCAAGCGAAATTTTCACCGGCACCCGGCGCCGCAATCGGTCTCTTCGTCTGCGGCGAGAGCTTGTTCGGTCACATCTTTGCTGCCAGATGTATAATTTAGCCCAAATCAGGAAATATTGACATAGACAACGGCGTAACACTTCTCAATGTCGATTTTTTGGAGGATGCGTATGACCACAAAGGATCTGGGCGTCATCAACGAACAGTTGATACAGATAGCCATGGCGCACAAGAAGAGCTCGACCTATTCGCAATACTTTACAAACCGGGCGCTGAGCGACGTCGCCTCGCAGATTGCGCAGAGGCAGCGGGAACACTTCGATTCGCTGCTCGGATACCTCAACACGCACTGACGCGCCACTCGGCTTTTTGAGCCGATATAGCGCCGGGCGCACACCCAAGCGGTGTGAGAAAGGACAACTTCATGGCTGATTTCACCGAGCAGGAACTGCTTGACGACCTGCTCACCTGCGAAAAAAACCTGCTGAACCTCTACAACACGGCCGTCATAGAGAGCTCTACCACCGAACTGCGCGACCTGTTCAAGCACAACATGGCTCAGTGCATGGACGACCAATTCAGCGTATGGAAACAGATGCACAGCCTCGGCTACTACCCCACAAAGCCGGCGGACCAAGCGGAACTGAACACCGCCAGGCAGAAATTCTCCAACATCCAATCCAATATGCAAATGTAGGCAGCGCCCATCTCGCCATCCGAAGCCGCGCCCACGCATGAAAAGGCCGCCCGACGGGCGGCCTTTTCATGCCTCTCGCCTACGTACAGCAAAAACGACCGTTTTTTCTGTACGCTCCGGCGCGCAGGGAGGGCGGCGAAACAGGAGGCAAGCATGAAAAATCTCAGGAAGGTCCTAAGCCTGGCGCTCGCCATAGCGCTCTCGCTCAG
>JAITEC010000073.1 GCA_031282225.1 Oscillospiraceae bacterium
GGGCAGAAGGAGTCCGGCTGGACGAAGGAGAATTCCGTGCTCGTTCTGGAGGAGTACACGTACCACAAGCACATGTGGGTGAACATGGACGAGACGCCGCACACGTTCTGGGAGGAGCAGATACGGTTATGAGGGCTTTGCCCTCATAACCGTATTGAGAGTTGATAACTGTCAACTGAAATTGGAGGTATGCCGATATATGTCAAGCGTGTGGTCAAGTCCCAATCCGCTGCTGTTCGGGCGCGGTAAGGCCGGGGAGACGGGGAACGAGCTACGTAAGCTGGGGTGCAAGAAGGCCCTCGTCGTGTTCGACAGGGGCGTGGAGTCCGCCGGTATCGCCGGGCGAGTGATCGCGGTCATAGAGGCGGCGGGCGTCTCTGTCGTCGCGTTTAACGAGGTGCAGGCCGACCCGCCCGACTGGTCGGTGGAGGCCGCCGGGGCGCTCGGCGCCGCAGAGGGCGTGGATTGCGTCGTCGGAGTGGGCGGCGGATCGAGCATAGACACGGCCAAAGCCGCGAAATTGCTCATAACTAACCCCCCGCCGCTCAAACAATACTACGGGCGCGACGGCGTGGTGACAAAGCCGAGCGTGCCGCTGATAGTCATACCTACAACGGCCGGAACGGGGAGCGAATGCACCCCGGGCGGCGTAATAACCGACACGGAGCGTGGCATAAAGACAAATATCGCGGGCGTCGGCTGTTCGGTCACGCTTGGTATTGTCGATCCTGAGCTGACTTATGGGCTCCCGAAAGCGGTCACGGCTTCCACGGGCATGGACGCCCTGTGCCACTGCATAGAGTCGTACACCTCCGCGCGCGCCAATCCGTTTTCCGGGGTGGCCGGACGCGAGGGGATAGACCTGGTCGCGAAATACCTCGTCCGCGCGTGCGAGGACGGCAGCGACGCCCAGGCGCGCGAGGGCATGATGCTCGCCTCCTCGCTCGGAGGCATCGCCATGTCCGGCGCGCTGTGCCACCTCTCACACGACATCGGGCGTTCCTTGGGAGCCAAATTCCACGTCCCGCACGGTAACGGCTGCGCCGCGTGCCTGCCTCAGGTGCTTTGGGCGGTCGCGCCCGTCAAGACCGCGCAGGTGCGATATTTTGCCGAGAGCTTCGGCGAAACTCTCGCGCCGGACGACCCGGCGGATGAGGTCGGGCTGGCGGCGTATCGCGCGGCGCGCGAGTTGATGGCGCGAATCGGCCTTCCAAACATGAAAGCGCTGGGACTCGACCGCGCGCAGCTGCTCTCCGCAGTGCCCGACGAGGTGGTCATGCAGTGCGAGATGGCGGCGAGGGCGGGCTTTGTGACTTCTCCCGTCCCCGTATCAAGAGAACTCATAGCGGATATCGTCTCCAGGGCGTACGACGAGAACTAAGTCTCCCTGAACATATTGGTATCCGACTGAGCGCCGCGGCGTGCGTAGTCCCCGCCGTTGCCTCCGGAGAAGTGGATAATAGGGCGCGCCATCTCCGGTACGATTATGGGGCTGTGGCGCACGCCGCGCGGGATGTAGACGAGGCAGCTCCTTGTCACCGTGACGGGCTCGTCGCCAATGTAGAAACGCAGCGTTGCGCCGAGTTCCTCCGGATGCTCGCAGTCTGTTCCCATAAATCCGATGAACTCGTCGAAATCGTGTTCATGGGGTGCGGGACCCGTGTCATTGGCTGTCTTGAACCAAACCGTCTCCATGTATGGCGCGCCTTTTAGCCGTACGCCGTCGAGATACAAAAGGAGCTGCAGAAAACCCTCCGGCGCGTCCGGCATCTTGCCGGACGGGGGGCGATAGCCCTCTATGACATTGCGCGCATATGTGCCCGCAGGAGCCGAAGCTGAAGCGGGGCGCCGCAGGGATATGTCGGAATTGAGTTGGCAGACGTAGCTGAAAACGGGTTTTTCCAAGGCCTTGAATTCCGCTTCCCCGCGCGCCGTGCCGCCGGGAATAAACACCGCGCATGTCCTGGTCAGCGTCAGGACGTCGTTTTCTATCCGAAGCTCGGCGGTCGCGTTCAGTTCGTCGGGGAGATTGGGGTCGGATCCGATAAATACGAACAGTTCGTCCGAATCCCCGCGCGTGAGGCCGCCGGAGCGCCCGTTTGCAGACGGCGACGTGTACCACGAAGCCGATATATGCATACACCCCGGAAACGCATCGCGCCCGATGCTCACGACGTCGATTTTTCCGTCCTTCGCGCCAGGGGTTCCAGCGACGGCAAAATAGTTGATCCCTTCCATAATCACAGTGCCCCTTTCAATCGATACGGTTCCATTTATCCGCGAGTTCGTCGATTTGCGCGGTGAATTTAGCGAGGTCTTTGTTCGTGCCGCCGCGATTGCGCGAGATGACATCCAGAAGCCTGCGTCCGGCAGATGCGAGCTTGCGGTAGGCGGGACTCTCGCGGTCGGGCGCGCCGCGCGCCCCGGACGGAGACGCGCGTACTGGCTCGCGGCCCTCGCTTATATACTCGCGCGCGATGGCTTCATAAACCGCCGTATACGCAGGTGCTGTGGCGGAGTAGCCCATGTCTGTAAGCGTGCCTGTGAACGCCAGGCAGTTTGCCGCCTCGCCGTGCACGACGAATACGTGTTCGGGGCGCGGGTCAAACGCGCCTATCCACGTGAGCAGCCCCGTCTTGTCGGCGTGCGCGCTCAGGTTTCTGAAACTGTATATGCGCGCCGCGACAGATATCTGTTCGCCGTATATCGTGACACGCCGCGCGGCGCCGTCTACGAGTGTCCTCCCGAGGGTGCCCTCCGCTTGGAAACCCGTGAAAACTACGGAACACTCCCGGCGCCAGAGGTTGTGTTTGAGGTGGTGGCGGATCCTGCCCGCCTCGCACATGCCGCTGGAGGAGATAATTACTTTCGGCGTCCTGTCGTCGTTGAGCAGCTTCGACTGGGCTGAGGATTCTATGATGTGCAAACCCTCGAACTGCAGGGGGCTCCTGCCCGAGCGAAGGATAGACAGGGCGTCGTCGTCGAGATACTCGGTCGCCGAGCCGAGGTCTACATCGTATATCTTTGTGGCGGCGGACGCCAGCGGGCTGTCCACGTATACGGGGAATCCGGAGGCGCTTCCGGCGAGGCCGCGCTCTTTTATTTCGCGGAACAGGTACAATAGCTCCTGTGTCCTGCCCACGGCGAACGCGGGGAATATGACGTTTCCGCCCCGGGAGAGCGTGTCGCCGATTATTTTGGCCAGATCCTCGGCACCGCCGGAGGACGGCTCGTGGTTCTTATAGCCATAAGTTGACTCCATAACGACAAAATCAGCTTCTTTGATATATTGCGGATCCTTGATTATGGGCTGGTTCAGATTGCCGATATCGCCTGAAAAAACAATTTTTTTGCGCTCGCCGTTCTCAGTAAGCCAGACTTCCGCGAACGCCGAACCGAAAAGATGCCCAGCGTCGGTGAAGCGGAACTCAAGTCCGGCGAACGGCTTGACGACTTGCCCGTACTTGCACTCGACCGTGCGCCGCAGCACGTCCTCTACGTCCCGCATCGAGTACATCGGCGGCTCTTCCTCCCCGCCGGCGCGCTTGTTCTTGCGAGATTTCCACCCGGCTTCTGCCTCTTGGATGCGGGCGCTGTCGCGCAGCATGATTTCAAGCAGGCTGCATGTGGCCTCTGTCGCGTAGATACTGCCGGCGAACCCCTGCTTCACCAAGAGGGGCAATCTGCCCGAGTGGTCGATGTGCGCGTGCGTCACAATCACGCAGTCCACGCGCGCGGGCTCGAAAGCGAATTCCTGCCCGTACGCGTTGTCGCCGCCCTGGCACAATCCGCAATCCACCAGCGCTTGCCTGCCGTTGACGGATATCCCGTGGCAGCTGCCGGTCACCTGCCTGTCGGCACCGTAAAACATTAAATTCATAGATCGTATATCCTCAAATCATAACTCCCTCTTGACGACGTACTTTGTTTTCCACTTGCCGCGCCTGTAGTACGCAAGCGTCATGAACATCCCTATAAAGACGCATATGAGCATGGCGTAGAACAAGGACGCGGGGCTGCCGTTTGGCCACGTGACAGGCGTGTCGGCGCCGTTGACTCTTAGGTACAGCGTGGTGCCCTTTGTGAGATGTATAATGAGCAGAGTGAGCGGCAGCTTGAATATTACATTGATCATTATAGAAATCCACATCGTACCCATGGCGTCCCCGGCGCCGCGCATGACGCCCTGGTAC
>JAITEC010000074.1 GCA_031282225.1 Oscillospiraceae bacterium
GGGGCTGTGCTCCGCCGGAGCCGACGTCTCTCCGCTCGGGGTGCTGCCCACACCGGCCGCCGCGTACTTGACGCGGCGCTTGGGCGCCGACATGGGCATCGTGGTATCCGCTTCGCACAATCCGTTCGAACACAACGGCATAAAAATGTTCAACGCGTCAGGCTTCAAGCTCTCCGACGTGCTGGAGGATAAAATCGAGGATATCATCGACCACCCCGAAAAATGCGCCGCAGCCGCGCGCGGCGATATAGGCCGCGTGATAGGCGACTGCGGCGATGGCGCGCGCATGTACACGGATTATCTCGCCTCGCTCGCCGGCGACTGGCCGCCCGGCCGGCGCATAATCGTGGACTGCTCCAACGGCGCCGCGGCGTTCACCGCCCAGCGCCTGTTCGGCGCGCTGGGCGCCGACGTGACGTTTATGGCGAACGCGCCCGACGGACTGAATATCAACAGCGGCTGCGGCTCAACCTCCATGCGCGCGCTGCGCGACGCAGTCCGCTCCGGCGGTTACGACGTGGGCTTCGCGTTCGACGGAGACGCGGACAGGTGCCTTGCTGTCGACGAGGACGGGCAGCTGATAGACGGCGACATGATTTTAGCGATATGCGCATGCGCCATGAAAGACGAGGGGCGGCTCAAAAACAGCTCCGTAGTGGGCACAGTCATGACGAACTCCGGCGTGGTAGAGTACCTGGAACGCCGGGACATACACTGCTACAGCGCCGATGTAGGCGACCGAAACGTGCTTGAGACGATGCGCGCGAACGGGTGCGTGCTCGGCGGGGAATCGTCAGGACACACGATTTTCCTCGACTACGCCACGACAGGCGACGGCCAACTCACCGCGCTGCGCTTCCTAAACGTCATGGCGGCAAGGCGTGCCCGCGCCTCTGAGTTGCGGCGCGAAACCCCGACATACCCGTTAGCAATAATCAACATAGCGGTCAACGATACAAATGAAGCGAAAACCGCAATAATGTCCGACCAGTCGCTCATTGAGGCCATAGAAAGAGAGGAACTGAACCTATGCGGCGGCGGGCGCATACTTGTCCGCCCGTCCGGCACCGAACCGCTCATGCGCGTGACTGTGGAGGCAAGGGACGGCGCGCTGGCGGATGAAATAGCCAATCGGTTGGCCCGGGTCATACGAACGCGCGCGCCGGCCTAGGCCACAAACCGCGCCGGCGCGCGGCAGAGCTCAATATCCCAGTGCTCCGCCTGGGGCTATGCACACATATGTTCTGCCGCGCGCCATCAAGAGCTCCGTGCCGTCCTCCAGCGCGTACGTGAACTGCGAGGTCGCGTCTTTTTTTGCCCAATTTATCTTTATGGCCTCTCCGCCGCTGATATAATGCCCGGTGCCACCGCCGCTCATCTTGATATCCAGGCGCCCTTCGCTGTCTCCCGGTATACGGTTTATCTCGGCCTCCAGCACCAATATGTTCGCCACCGAGAGCTGCGAGCCGTCGTTTCCGTCCGTGTACGCCTTGTTATATTGGCTGACGAGATACTCCCCGACGCTCACGTCATAGGTAAACGACGTCGACTTCGCGCCCGAGAACGTCACTTTTATGTCTGTGGCAGGCTCGCCGCCCGCAATCGCGGCACCGTCTGTAAAGTTCATTGCGCACTCGTAATCGTCCCCATGCTCCAGCCGGATGCCATATGTCGGGAGATACCGCGCGATCAGTTCTCCCGACGTGACCAGGCTGTGCTCGTACCCCATGTTCTTGCGCCTTTCGGGATCCCTGTAGAATATCTGTTGCCTGCCGCCGTTCACGCCGTCTATGTTTGTGATGCCGCGCTTGGCTATGGCTGTATACGCTTGCGGGCTGCCGCCCGCGTGAATATACACGGCGTCGTGGCCCTGCGCTATGTCGAGGTAGTAGTGCCGGGCGCTGCGCACACTGCCAATTACGCCCACGCCCGATATGTCCTGGTATATGGCTATCATGCGCGTGATCCCGCCCTCTACCAGGGTCTCGTATATTATGTCCGCCTTTGACACGCCCAACTGCGGCTGCGCCACTCCCCTGTTGTTGAGCATGATCGCCATCGGACGCAGGCGCGACAGGTCGGTACCAGACGGCATGCCTGTAAGCGGATTGCGCGGCCCGGTGTACGGGGGCGTCGGCGTCGGCACCGGCGTCTCGGAAGGCGTTGGCGCCCCCGTCGGCGCCCCCGTCGGCGTCGGCGCGGGATCCGGCGCGGCGGGCGTCTCCGGCGCGTAAGGATGCGTGGCGTTCACTCTTGCAAATACCGTCGCCGCCGCCAAAACGACAATCGCGCACAAACCCGCCGCCGCCGCCAGCTTCCTACGCATTATGGCCTATCGCCTCCAAAATCGCAATCGCGCGGTTAATATACATACAAATGCCCTCCGGCACGGCTAAAACATATTCTTAATTATAGCCGCACACGGGCGCCTTGTCAAACGACCCGGGGTACGGGCAACGACGGGGACGGGCGCGGGGATTTGCTCACCCGTCGGTGAGCCGCTCCCGCAGTTTGCGCCGACGCGAGGCGCGTCGTGAGGCGGCGCAAGCGGCCGCAAGCGCCAGCAAGGCGGCGGCGGCGAGTATACGGGGGGAGCCTCCGGAGAAGAACATCGCGGCACCGCTGCCGGCGACTGTTATGTCGCTGTACCGGGCGACGCTGCGGTTCCGCGCGCCTGTCCCGTCCGCAGATACGTCCTCGCAGACGATCTCGACCGTCATGCCCGAACCTTGCGGTATGCGAAACGTCACCGATCCCCCCGATTTGTCCAAGTATTCGAGGAGCTCTTCCCCGCCGAGATCGACTAGCACGCCCTTTTCCGCGCCGCCCGTATTTATTGGTGCCCCCCGGCGGTCTGACAGCGTGATGAGCAGGCTGCCCAAGCGGCCGCCGTCGTCACGGGGCATAACGGTCACGGTCTGTTTGTCCGCCCTGTACCTCCCCCTGTCCACAAGGCCCGATACGGCCAAAACTGGCGGCGTCCTGTCCACGGCGAACCCGATCCTGGCATCTTTTATGTCGCTGAAATCCCTGTTTTCCGCCGCGTCCGACGATGTTACCACGAGATTGTACACGCCCTCGGCCTCAAAGAGCGCCTTGTCGATTATAAAGTCGTACTTGCTCCACCTGCCGTCCCCTCCCGAGCGCGCGACGGCGTAGTGGCTCCCCTCGTCTAGCTGTGCGCCGTTGAGCGATACGCAGTACGATACCAGCGGGCTCACATCAATGGCTGCGACACGTATGTCGTTTTCCACGGAGCGTATGTAGTACGCTTCTACCAGCTTCATTGTCTCGCCGTCAGGCAGGAACGCCGCGCCGTTCCTGTTCACCGAGAACACTATCTCCTGGGCGGCGCCGCCGCCGGGCGGCGTCGAGATGCCCGCAGCCGCGTTGCCGGACATATCCAGCGCCTGCGCCGTTAGAGTATATATGCCGTCGTCCTCTAAATTCGGAGACGCGTACGCGTATGCCCCACCGTCCAACACCGGGCCTTCCAGCGGTATGTCCGCCGTAATGAACGAGCCGTCGTCCGCTCTCTTCAACGCCCGGAGCCGTACCGCCACGGTTCTTGCGTCCATGTTTGCATCGCCGGCCGTGAGCGCAAAACCCACCGAAGCGTCGTTGTACGCCATGCCGCCGCTCACGCCTCGCAGCGATATCACGGGCACCGCCGTGTCGATTACAAGTCGTCCGGACTCGTATGCGTCCATCGCGTTGTTCGACCTGTCGGCATATGCGACCGATACGGAGTACTCGCCATCCCCCGAGAGCGTCAGTTCTCCTATATAGTCCCCGCCTCTGCCGCTCCAGATCGGCACCGCGCCGGTTGTACGCCCGTCGCGCGAAACGGACACCGATACGTCGCGCGGCTCAAAGTTGCTCTCCCTCATACGCAGCGCAACCTCAATGTCGCCCGCGTAGTATGACATGCCGTCACGTGCGCTCACCGGGGCGCTGTAGCTCACAGTGAGTTCCGGCGCTATGCTGTCCACTATCACGCGCCGATCGCCGTCCCTGCCCGCGCCGTTGCCGGAGCGGTCAAACGCCGTCACCTCCACCGTGCCGTCAAACTGTCCGCCGGCGATTCCAGCCGCAGGGGCGTAAAATGACACGGACGCCGTTTTTCCTCCGTTTGAGTAAGCGATGTCGTCGCTTGCGATCTCAATGTCCCCTCTTCTCGCCGTCCCGTCCGCGTCCGTGTAACGGTACACGATGCGGCTTATGCCCGATGTCGCGTCGTCAACGGACACGCTCACGCGCGCGGGCGCGTTATAATACCCAAACCCTCCGGCTCCGGCGTTCAGGCTCTCGCCGTATGTCACCGCCGGAACCGACGGCGGCGTAGTATCCACCGTAAGCCGCGCCTCTTCACTCCGTGCGCCGCGCAGCGCGAGATCGGTGTATCCTATTGTCAGCGAGTAGTTGGCGTCTTGCGGGAATTCTATCAATGCCGAGACTTTGTCGCCCACGCGCGTCCAACTGCCGCTTTGGAGCAAATACTCCGCGAGCGCGGCTGCGGATTCCTCAGCCGCCGCGTAGCCCTCCGAGTTTACCGCCTTTATAACGGGAACAATGTCGCCCGCCCTGAAATTGCGCTCCGTCACCGTTATTTCGGCCTTTGCCGGCTCACCGTAATACAGGCGCCCTCCTTCTTCACGCGCGCGCCCCTCTGGCAAGAGCTTCAACTCAATACTCGGAGGCGTCGTGTCTATGACTATCCGCTCTGACACAAATCCGGTACCCGCATTTTTCGATCTGTCCGCATATCGGAGCTCCACCAGGTATTCTCCGTCAGCGCCAAACGCAACGCGCGCGGTATGCGTGTCTCCCGAGGCGCGCCACGCCGGGGGGCGCTGCGCGGACAAGCCGTTTATAAACAGCTCGGCGTCCTCCGCGTAGAAATTGGGCTCCGTCACGCTCAGCGTGAGATATGCCGCCGTGTCGTAATAGAGGATATGCCCCCCGTCTCCGTATTCCGCCGCCGTAGCGAGCGTCTCGGCCTCAACTGCTTGGCGCGGCGCTATGTACGCCGCCTCTATCAGCGGGGCGGTGCCGTCCACAACGACAATGGCGTTCGGCGAGTCGTCATATACCGCGCATATGTTCCCCGCCCTGTCAGTCGCGGTGAACGATATGCCCCCGCGATACA
>JAITEC010000144.1 GCA_031282225.1 Oscillospiraceae bacterium
CGCCACGACGGACGTATATTCCATAGCCGCCGGGAATCCGCGCGACGGCGTGCACCTGCTAGGCCTGCGCGAACCTTACGCGAAGCGCACGGTTGAGGGCGATTTGGGGCTGTACCACAACCTGGACACCCTCGCGGCCATCACCTGTGAAAATATGCCCGGCGTCGAGCGCGAGGAATTTGACCGATGCGTGCAGGAACTGCGCGCCGGTCTGTCGGCGCATACGGACGGGCGGCTGGCGCGCTGTCGGTTGCTGCTCGCCCGCTCGGCGGTGAGGGCGGCGGTCTACCGCCACTCAGGCCGCGTCGAACCCGTGCACACGTCGGACGGAGAGGTGTGGATACAGCGCGGGAAAGACCTCGGGGGAGTGCGGCTTGTTATCGGTGCCGGCGGGCCGCTGTCATTTTCGACCGACCCGCAGTTTGTCCTGGGCGGCGCCGCGGCTTCCCCCGACGAGCCCGGCGCGCTCGCGCCCAAGGCGCCGCGGTTTATGCTGGACACGCGGTATATACTGTTTGCGATTGGCCTGTTGTCGCTCAGCGAGCCGGAGGCGGCGCTGCGGATGGCGAAAAAGTACCTAAAGACCCTCCCGCTCGAATAAAGCGAATAAATCTCGCGAGAGAATTATTTCGCCGGGCGCTCATATACTGTATTGCTCCGGGCTCCTGCGGCGTCGTTGCCGGAGCAATACATAGCGTGGGGGTCTTGAATTGGAAAACACAGCAAACCGTGTGGAGTTGCACGGAATTCCGGCCGAGCAGCCGCGATTTTCGCATTTCGGGGGCGAGGAGAGTTTTTACATATTCGCGCTCGACGTGCCCCGGCTCTCGGGCGTGTCCGATATTATCAACGTCGTGGCCGCCAGGTCAGATGTCAGCGCCCTGGAATCGTGCGACTTCATGCGCCGTGACATCGACGTGGAGGGCGAGTTGCGCTCGTTCAACAACACGAGTGGCGTTGGAAACCGGCTCGTTATAACTGTGCTCGCCAAAAAGCTCGGGTTCTCCCAGAATCCGGACAAAAACTACGTCCGCCTGACAGGTGCAATCTGCAAAAAGCCAAATCTGCGGCAAACGCCGCTTGGCAGCACGATATGCGACCTGCTGCTCGCCGTCCCGAGGCGCTCGGGGCGAGCCGACTACCTACCGTGCATCGCGTGGGGCGACGTGGCGCAGTCCGCCGCCGCGCTGTCCCCGGGCGACACCGTCTCGCTGGACGGCCGCATACAGAGCCGCAAATACGCCAAGACCGAGCCCGACGGCACCAGCACGGAACACACAGCCTTCGAGGTGTCCATAAAGACGCTGGAGCGCGAGGGGGACGCGGGCAGTTTTTGAGATGCAACTTGAAAAGCTGTTGAAATCACGCCTTTTTCATGCTACACTTAGGCATTATAGGGGGTGGTTTTACGGTCTCGCGCAAACAGTATATGAACAAGCTCATCAAGATGGAGGGAGAGCATATAATCCGCGTTATCACGGGTATACGGCGCTGCGGCAAATCCACGCTGCTTGCTATGTTTCAGGAGCACTTGATGCGCTGCGGTGTCGGCAGAGACCAAATCGTGTCCGTCAATTTTGAGGACTTGCGGTATGAACATTTGCTTGACTACCGCAGGATGCACGAGTACGTGACGGAGCGGCTGGCGCCGGGGAAAAAATCTTACGTATTCCTGGACGAGGTTCAAAACGTACCGGAATTCCAGCGCGCGGTGGACAGTCTGTATATCAGGGGCGACGTGGAGGTGTATATCACCGGCTCCAACGCGCATATGCTCTCCGGCGATTTGGCGACGCTGCTCTCCGGGAGGTATATCGAAATCAATATGTTGCCGCTGTCTTTCGCGGAATATTACGAACTGAAAGGCGGGGGCGACAGGCGCGACGCTTTCACGGCGTATTATAGATACGGCGCGTTCCCTCAGGCGGCGCTCATCGCCGACGACGGGGTGCGCTCCGACTATATTCGCGGCATATACAGCACCGTGCTGTTAAAGGACATCATAGCGAGAAAAAAAATAGCCGACGCGGAGCTCTTGGAGAGCGTGGCGCGGTTTTTGCTGGACAATATCGGCAACGTGGTGTCTCCGAACAAGATCGCGAACAGCCTGACGTCATTCGGGCGGAAGACGGCCGCGTCCACAGTGGAAAGCTACTTGTCCGCGCTGATGGACGCGTATATTCTGTACAAAGTGACGCGATATGACGTGAGAGGCAAACAGAACCTCAGGTCGCTGGAGAAATATTACACGGCGGACGTCAGCCTGCGCCGCCTCGTCCTCGGCGAGGCTCCACGCGACATCGGGCGGATACTGGAGAACATAGTATATCTGGAACTTATCCGGCGCGGGTACGATGTGCGGGTCGGCAAAATGGGGGAAAAAGAGATCGACTTCGTGGCGGCCTCTGGCGATCAAAAGATATACTATCAAGTGGCTGCCAGTGCGCTCGATCCCGCGACGTTCGAGCGCGAATTCGCGCCTCTGCGGAGCGTTAGGGACCACTACCCTAAATTTGTCTTAACGATGGACGATATCCCCTTCGGCGAGGACGGCATCCGGCAGATGAATATAATTGATTTTTTGATGGAAGGATAAAGCGTCTTGGGCACGCAAGAGCCGTTTGGATAATTAGTGAAATACTACGGTTTGGCCTTATCCCGCGTTTCTAAATATCCCCGCGTAGCTCGCGCGGCGGATGCACTTTGTCGTGCAAACTTCGGCGCACTTGCCGCAGCCGCCGCACTTTTCGTAGTCGATGCGCGCGAGGTTATCAACTACGGCGATTGCCCCGTTCGGGCACTCGCGCTCGCATTTTTTGCAGCCTATGCAGCCGTTTGAACACTTTTTTCGTATTGCGGCGCCTTTTTCGAGGTTGCTGCACGTCACGACGGTCGTTATGACGTCGGCCTGCGTGTATATCACTTTGTTCGGGCAGGTCTTCGCGCACAGACCGCAGCCGGTGCACAGGCGCGTGTTTATGCGCGCTAAGTTGTCCTCTATGCAGATGGCGCCGTTTGGGCAGACGGCGGCGCAGTCGCCAAAGCCGAGGCAGCCGTACGCGCAGGCGCCGCGGCCGCCGTACAGCAGCTTTGCCGCCACGCACGTCGCCACGCCCTGGTATGCCATCTTGTCGCGCGTGTTCTCCGAAGTGCCGCAGCAGTGCACCACGGCCACGCGCTCCACCACATCCACAAAGCCAACGCCCAATATCTCGCCGACCTGCCGCGAAACAGGGTCGCCCCCCGGGATGCACAGGTTCGTCGCCGTGCCGCCGGCGGCGAGCGCCGCCGCGTAACCGTCGCAGCCCGCAAAGCCGCACGCCCCGCAGTTTGCGCCGGGGAGACACTCGCGCAGGCTGACGAGTCGCTCGTCGACCGCGACGGCCATTACTTTAGACGCAACTGCCAGCATGACGGCGCACAGTATCCCTATAGCCGTGACGGACACAACCGCCAGTAAAATGCCGCTCATATACCGTTATCCCCCTTATTGTCCGAACAGATTCTCGATGACCCCGTTGAAGCCGAAGAATGACAGCGAGAGTATCGCCGCCGAGATGAGCGTTATCGGCAGCCCGGCAAAGGACTCCGGGGGCTCGCTGTCCTCCGTGTGACCGCGCACGCCGGAGAATATCACCATTGCCAGGAAGAAGCCAAGGCCGGATCCGAACGCGTTCACGAGCGACTCCGCGAAGCCGTACCCCTTGTTTATGTTAGCTATTGTGACGCCCAGAACCGCGCAGTTTGTGGTGATGAGGGGC
This sequence comes from Oscillospiraceae bacterium, assembly GCA_031282225.1. Classification (GTDB taxonomy): domain Bacteria; phylum Bacillota; class Clostridia; order Oscillospirales; family Oscillospiraceae; genus JAISBX01. The sequence continues at coordinate 3,762 of JAITEC010000144.1, forward strand.
AAATACACGCCGAGAGCCGAGTAAAGGCTCTTTACGTACTTCTTGAGCGCTATCTCCACGAGCTGCACGAGCGCCGCTATGACGAGTATGAACACAATGGTTTGGAGGTATCCCATGCCGTTGGGCACGAGCAGGTACATCTGTATGGGCCACGTGACAGCCGTGGACATGAGCATTACGAATATGACGGCGATGCTCATGCCCGTCGCGCTGCCGAGTTCCTTGGACACGCCCAAAAATGGGCATATCCCCAGAAACTGGCGCAGCACGTAATTGTTTACGAGCACTGCGCTCAATAATATGATTACAAGCCCTCTGAAGTCCATTTCGTCCTATGCCTCCCCTGTGCCCGGCTGGATTTTTCCGCACGCCTCGGCTGACGGGCAGCCCGCGCATCCGGTTGCCTCTATTTTGAGATTTCTGCCGCGCGCCTTGGAAATCTTGTTGACGAGCGCTATCAGGCAGCCGAATATGACGAACCCCCCCGGCGCCAACGTCAATACGGAGATGTTGTTGTCGTAGAGGACGGGGATCCTAAAGCCCATCCATGTCCCGTTGCCAAAGGACTCGCGTATTGTCGCCATGACGAGCAGCGTCAGCGTGAAGCCGAGACCCATGCCTATGGCGTCGAGCGCGGACGCCCCCACGCCGTTCTTGTTCGCGAACATCTCCGCCCTGCCCAGGATAATGCAGTTTACAACGATGAGCGGCAGGTATATCCCGAGCGCCTGGAACAGCGTGTACGAGTATGCCTCCACTATCATCTGCACCACCGTGACGAAGCCGGCTATGAGCACTACGTAGCACGGTATGCGGACCTTGTCGGGGATGACGTTGCGCAGCAGCGATATAGCGACGTTAGACCCCAGCAGCACCGCCGTCGCGGCGAGACCCATGCCTATGGCGCTGCTCGCCTGCGTCGATATGGCGAGAGTGGGGCATGTGCCGAGCACCAGCACCAGCACAGGGTTCTCGCGCACGAACCCCTTTGTTAGATTAGACAGCTTTCCCATTCACGCCGCCTCCCCATTCAAAATTTCATACGCCTCAAACGCGGCGCCGACAGCGGCCAGGTACGCCCTTGAGGAGATTGTGGCGCCGGAGATCGCCTGCACGCCGTCCAGGTTCGCCTGCCCGGGGAACTGGCTCTCGAAGTCCGGTTCTGTTATCTTCGCGCCCATGCCCTCCGTCTCGGAGTGCGACAGCGTCTTGACGGCGGTTATCGCGCCGGCGCTGTCTATGCCTATTATCATGCTTATATCGCCGCCGTAGCCGCTCGTGAGCAGCATGAACACGTAGCCCGCGCCGTTAGCCGCCCTGTAAGCCTCCGTTACGGCGGCCGGAACACCGCCGACGTCAAGCGGCTCGAACACGTCGGCCTCTTGCAGCACTTCCTTCTGCGCCACCAGCGCCCGCTCCCGCGACGCGGCGGCGATGACGGGCGAGGTGATGCTGTTGGTGACTGCCAGCGCGCCCGATATTACGAGGCATATGACCGTGAGCGCCGCAACGGGCGCGACAAAATCCTTCATCATGTCCTCGCACCTCCAAACGCTTTCCTCATAGTCAGCTTGTTGATATACGGCGTCACGATGTTCATGAGGAGTATCGAGTACGACACGCCCTCGGGGTAGCTGCCGTATACGCGTATAATAGTGGTCAGCGCTCCGGCGCCGATGCCGAAGATGAGGCGCCCCAGAGAGGTCTGCGGCGTTGTGACATAGTCCGTCGCCATGAATATGGCGCCGAGGAACAGCCCGCCGGAGAACACCTGGTACACGGGCTCGCGCCCGAGCAGCGCCGTGAACGCCAGCACTGTAAGTATGAAAGTGACGGGCGTGTGCCACGAGATTATCTTGCGCGCTACTAGGTATATACCGCCTATGGCGAGCGCTATGGCGCTCGTCTCGCCGATGCAGCCGCCGCGCAAGCCGAGTATCATATCTCGCAGCGGCGGCAGCGAGTCGGCCGCGCCGCGCGCTATCATTGTCAGCGGCGTGGCGCCTGTCACGGCGTCGAGCGTCTTGGCGAACAGCCCGCCGCCGCCCGTCCATGTCGTCATAGTAGTCGAGAACGCCAAAAACATCACTATGCGCGCCGTTATAGCCGGGTTGGCGAAATTCTTGCCTAAGCCCCCGAACAGCTGCTTGACCAGGACGATGGCGACTGCCCCGCCGAAAGCCGCCTGCCACAGGGGTATACTGACAGGCAGGTTGAACGCGAGCAGTATGCCCGTGACGCTTGCCGACATATCGCCCACCGTCAGCCCGCGCTTCACCAATCTCTCAAACGCCGCCTCGAATATGTTGCACGACAGCACGCACACCAAAACTATAAGCAAGGCTCTCGCCCCGAATATGACGACGGACGCCACAAGCGCCGGAACGAGCGCGATTATCACATCGAGCATTATCCACCGCGTCGAGACCCTGTCGCGTATGTGCGGGGATACGGATACCGTCAGTTCGTTCATTTTGCCTCGCCCCCTTCTGCGCCCGCTTTTTTTGCGCTCCGGTAGTCCGAGAGCATTGCCTTTGCGAGCTTGATGTACTGCACGAGCATACGTTTGGCCGGGCACGAGTACGCGCAGCACCCGCATTCCATGCACAGATGCGCTTTGTACGCCTCGAGCATCTCCGGCCTCTTCATGTGGTACGCGCGCTCTATGTTCAAGGGCATGAGTCCCATGGGACAGTGGCTCACGCATCTGCCGCAGCGTATGCACGGCGATTCCTCGGGTAGGCGGGAGTCTTTTTCAGAGAACGCCAGAGCCGCGTTTGTGGCCTTGAGCACGGGCATGTCCAAGCTGGGTACCGAAACGCCCATCATCGGCCCGCCCATGAGCACTTTTTTTACGTCGCCTCGCAGCCCGCCGCAGAAATCGAAGAGAGCCGACAGCGGGGCGCCTATGGGCGCTATGACGTTCGCGGGGGACTTCACGGCGGAGCCGTCCACGGTGACGCATTTCGACACGAGAGGCATGCCTGTCTTGATATACTTGACAATCGCGGACAGCGTCGTACAGTTTAGCACTATCACGCCGGCGTCGAGCGGGAGCTTGCCCTCGGGCACGCGCCTGCCCGTGATGTGGTATATGAGCACCTTCTCCCCGCCCTGTGGGTAAAGCGACGGTAGCGGCCGGACTTCAATGCCCGGCTTGTCCGCCATGAGAGCCGTCAGCTTGTTAATTGCTTCCGGCTTGTTGCTCTCGATGCCGAAGACTATGTCCTTCGTGCCGAGATACTCCCGCAAGAGCTGCGCGCCCTCCGCAAGCAGTTGCGTCTCATCGAGCATGGTGCGCGTGTCGGAGGTTATATAGGGCTCGCACTCGGCGCAGTTTATGAGGATGTAGTCTATAGCCGACGCGTCCTTGACCGTGAGCTTGACGGCCGTAGGAAAGCCGGCGCCCCCCAAGCCGACGGTGCCGCTGTCACGCACCGCCGCCAAGAAGCTGTCCGTATCGCGCACGTCCGGTACGCGCAACCCGCCGTAAGGCGCCTGCTCGCCGTCTGAGGCGATGACGACAGACAGCGCGCGCAGCCCTGTCACGGGGTCGCGGTCGTCAACGCGCTTGACCGTTCCCGAGACGCTCGCGTGTATCGGCGACGATACGAAGCCCGATGCCTCACCTATTACCTGCCCCACCTTCACTGCCTCGCCTGCCTTGACGACGGGCGACGCAGGCGCGCCTATGTGCATGGACATCGGGAGCCTGACCTCCGGCGGTATGGGGATGGGTTTCGGCACGGACGCCGCAGTGGTTTTGCGGTGCGGCACACGCACGCCGCCAAGCTTTCTCATTTAGCCAACCAGCCTTTCGTAATTAACAATATGAAGAAAAGCACTAAATCTAATTATAACACGATAACAAACTGTGGTCAATACTAAAATATCTACAAAATTTCTGTATGTTGGCTGTATGTTGGTGTGCTGATTATATAAAACACGTGAAAATTAGAGCGGCGCCGCCTTTTTCAAGCTGCTGTAGTGATTAATCAAG
>JAITEC010000197.1 GCA_031282225.1 Oscillospiraceae bacterium
GGATGTATGAGTTCGGTATGGACGCGGCGAGCTCGGCCGCCTTTGAGATGGCGCCGCGTATACCCTCGGCGCCGGGCGTCAGCACCAGTTCCGCGCCCAGCGCCGACAGGAGGTTGCGGCGCTCCACGCTCATGGTGTCGGGCATTGTGAGTATGATGCGGTACTTTTTCGCGGCGGCCACGAGCGCGAGGCCAATGCCCGTGTTGCCGCTGGTGGGCTCTATGAGCACCGTGTCCTTGTTTATCCGGCCGCTGTCCTCGCCCGCCTTTATGAGTGCGTAGCCCACGCGATCCTTCACAGAGGACGCGGGGTTGAAGTTCTCAAGCTTTGCCACCACCCTGCCAAGCGCGCCGTGTTCTGAGTTGAAGTTGTGCAGCTCCAAGAGCGGTGTGTTGCCGATCAAGTCCGTAAGCTGCCTATATATTCTCGCCATTGTAGCTCCACCCGTTTCAAAGATTCAGCAGTTCCCGCAAGATGGAAAGCACCTTGAGGTTCTCGCGCTCGGTCCCAATTGTCACGCGCAGCCACGTTGGCATCCCGAACTCTGCGCCGCGGCGTATGAGCACGCCGCGCTTTAAGTATTCAAGCTCCAGTTGCGCGCTGTCGCGCCCAGTGTCGAACATGATGAAGTTGCCCTGGGTGGGGATATAAGGGATGCCCCACTCGCCGAGCGAGCGGTAGTACAGTTGGCGGCCACGGGCGTTCTCGCCTACTACATGATCATAGTGCCCGCTGTCGCGCAGTGCCGCCACCGCCGCGGCCTGCGCCGCGCCGTTCACGTTGAGCGGCTGTTTTGCGCGGCTTATCGCGTCGATTATCCCCGGCTGCGCCGCCGCGTACCCTATTCGCAGCGAAGCCAGCCCGTATACCTTTGAAAATGTCCTCAGCGCAACGGCGTTGCCGTGCGAGCGTATGACATCGAGCCCGTCGGGGAAGTCCTCGCCATAGACAAAATCTATATACGCCTCGTCGAGGATCACTAATATGTCCTCTCGCAGCGCGCCCAAGAACGCGTCGAGCCGCGCGCGGGTGAAGTATGTGCCGGTGGGGTTGTTGGGGTTGACAAGGCACACGGCGCGCGTCCTGTCCGTAACGGCCGCGAGCACGGCGCCCAAGTCCACGCAGTGGTCGTCAAGCGCCACGTGGACGGGCACGCCGCCAGCCTGCGTAATGGCCACCGTATACCATCCAAACGACGGGGCGGGTATAATGGCCTCGTCGCCGGGGGCGAGAAACGTCTGCGCCACGAGCGATATGAGCTCGAACGATCCGTTGCCGAACACGAGCTGCTCGTGCCCGAGCCCCAGCTTTTCTGCCAGCGCGGAGCGCAGCGCGGTGCAGTGCATGTCGGGGTACCGCGTGAGCTCCGAGTTAAATTCCGCCAGCGCCCTGGCGACCAGCGGCGACGCGCCGTGACTGTTCTCGTTGCCAGCGAGCTTTATGATCTCCTCGAGACCGTATTCCCGCCGCACGGATTCAAGCGATCTCGCGGGCTTGTAAGGCGTCACGCCGCGCAGCGCCTGCCTGTACTCGACGGCCATGTCATCACTTCCTTTAATAGATAGTAAATAAGTAAATAATAATGTCAGGCGAAATTGCGACCCAATTCATCAGCTTTCAAGATGGCGGAGTATATCTGCTCCCGCGATATGTTCACGGCGCGCCGCCCGTAAGCCGCCGCCGCGCTGAAAAACGCGTCTATGCCGGCATGCAGCTTTTCGTCCACATTTTCTTTCAAGCCTATGGCTCCCAGCGTGAGCGGCTGGCGGAGCGCCGAGAATATGGACAGGCGCTCGCTCAGCTCGTCGTCGGGGACGTTTTCGAGTACGCCCGCGACTATCAGGAAAAAAGCTATCTGCTCGCCGTGAAGGGTGGAGTGCAGGTCGTGCAGCACGGAAAACGTGTGGTACAGCGGGTGGGCGAAGCCACCCGTAAACGGCTCTTCCGTGTTCCTGGGGCTGACAAAAAAGCCGGTGAGCAATATGTTGGCGTCTATGACCTCGCGGACGCGCGCCGGGTCGCAGCGCCCGCGAGCGAGCTCTTCGATGGTTGCCAGGCCATCGCCCCTGAGTATCTCGCGTATCAGCTCCGCCTGCTTGAGCGTCCAGCGCAGGTAGAACCCGTTGGAAGCCGCCAGGTTCGTGCGGTTTTCGTACCACCTGGCGAGCGCGTCGGCCGCGCCGGAGCGTATGTACCGCACGGGCGCGCGCGCTATTATGTCGGTGTCCGCTACGACGAGCACTGGCGCCTCGTCGTAAGGGATGAATTCCGTAAACTCGCCGTCGTCGTTGTACATGATGGACGTTGGAGCCCACGAGGCGCACGTGGCCGCGATGGTCGGTACGGCGGCGACAGGCAGCTTGGCGAAATGCCCGGCGGCCTTCGCCGTGTCCAATATTCTGCCGCCGCCGACGCCTACGACCGCCCCCGCGCCGAACGCCGCGGCGCGCCCGCTAAACTCGCGCGCCGCGCGGACGGTAGGGTACCCGCCGTATTCCACGGCCTCGTACTCTACGCCGTGCGCGCCGAGACTGTCCGTGAGCGCGCCGCCTATGGCGCCCAGCGCCGTCTTCCCCCCTATGATGAGCACCCGCTTTGAAATGTCTCCTACGGCCTCCCCGGACTTCGAGGCCGCCCCGGGCTCGCTGATGTACCGCTTTGGCAGGGCGAAAGTCGTCATGCGAAATACCTCCTCTGGAAACTTAAAATATATAAAACATATAAGATTTATATATTTATAACACATATATGTTATCCTGTCAATAGTTTTTTTAAAAAAAACAAAAAAGCTTGCTTGTGTTCGCGCGCGGAAAGTGGTAGTATTGCCTGGGTCGCAGTGGGACAAGGCAAAATAGGCAATATAGGCAATGATAGGAAGGAATGGTAATAAAAAATGCCGGCAACTGAATTCAAAGTAACCATAGAGGGATCGGGCAGGCACTGCCACGTGAGGCGCGAGACGCTTGACGCGCTTTTTGGAGCTGGTTTTGAGCTGGAGGTAAAGAAATGGCTGACACAGCCGGGGCAGTTTGCAACGCCGCACAAGGTGCGCGTGGTGGGGTCGCGCGGCGAGGCGCAGCTATCCATAATCGGCCCGTGTCGCAGGGCCGACCAGGTGGAACTGTCGCTGACAGACGCGCGCGCCCTCGGTTTCGACAGCCCGATCCGGGAGAGCGGGGCGGTTGGAGGGAGCCCGGGATGCAAGCTGATAGGCCCCGCCGGGGAGGTGGACATAGATGAGGGCGTGATTATAGCCAAGCGCCATATACACCTCACGCCGGAGGACGCCGAAAAATATGGGCTCGCCGACAAACAGATCGTGCGCGTTTCTATTGGGGGGGGGCGCGCGCTCGTATTTGCCGAGGTGGTGGCGCGCGTCAGCCCGGAATACGCCACGTTTATGCACATAGACTATGACGAGATGAACGCCGCCGCGCTTTCGGGCGGGGAGATGTTCGGATACGTGACAGCGTGACGGCGCGAGGCGAAAGGGGACTGACTTTTGATACTGGCACTCACGATTTTCCTGCTCACATACGCGCTAATGCTGGCCGTGTCCAAGTACCGCCACATTGTGGCACTCGCCTCGGCGGCGCTCTACGCCGCGCTGGGAATTTTGCCCGTCGGTGAAATTTTGCCCGCCATCGACTTCAACGTAATTCTTATGCTCGCCGGCACGATGGCGATAGTCTCGCTTTTTATCGAGTCGAATATGCCGCAGCGAATAGCCGATATTTTGCTTGCCCGGACGAAAAATGTCTGCTGGGCCATAGTTTCGCTCGCGCTGTTCGCGGGGATAATTTCGGCCTTCATTGACAACGTGGCTACGGTCCTCATCGTCGCGCCCGTGGGCCTGGCTATCTCCAAAAAGCTGAAAATACCGCCGGTGCCCGTGCTCATCGCGATAGCCGTGTCCTCCAACCTTCAAGGCGCGGCCACGCTCGTGGGCGACACGACATCAATACTGCTCGGAGGGTACGCGAGGCTCGACTTCCTCGATTTCTTCGTATTCCAAGGCAGGCCTGGCATTTTCTGGGCTGTGGAGCTCGGCGCGCTCGCGACGGTTCCCGTATTGTATCTTATATTCAATAAGCATCGCGCCGGAGTCCCGGAGCAAAAACCTGCGGAAGTATTGGACTATTTCCCGTCCGCGCTGCTTGTGGGCTTGGTCGCGCTGCTCATATGCGCGTCGTTTATACACGATAAGTGGGAGATCACGAACGGCCTCATCTGCATGGCTCTCGGGGTGATCGGCGCGGCGCGGGCCGTTATTAAGCGCGGCCCGGAGGTTCTCGGGCGCGTTGTGCGTGAGATAGACTATGTGACGCTGCTGCTGCTCGCGGGCCTGTTCGTCGTCATCGCCGGGATAACGCAGGCGGGCGTCATTGACGCCATCGGCGAGCTGTTCATAGAGCTGTCCTCTGGGAGCGCCTTCGTCATTTATACGCTGCTCGTGTTCGGCTCCGTGCTGTTCTCGGCGTTCATAGACAATATCCCGTATGTGGCCACAATGCTGCCCGTGGTGACAGTCATATCGGGAGAACTGGGCATCGATCCGACGCTACTGTACTTCGGGCTGCTTACGGGAGCTACGCTCGGGGGGAACCTCACGCCCATAGGCGCGTCGGCGAACATCACGGCCATAGGCATACTGCGGCGCGAGGGATACGAGGTGCGCGTGAAAGACTTCATGAAAATCGGCGTGCCCTTTTCGCTGGTGGCGGTGCTGGTGGGGTGTGTTTTCATTTGGGTCATATGGAGATGACGGCGACGGTAAACCAGATGCTCGTCTTGTTCTTCGTGCTCGTGGTGGGTTTCGCGGCGCGGCGGCTGGGGATAATGACGGAGGCCACGGACAAGCTCCTGTCAAAGCTGGTAGTTAATATCACGGTGCCGTGCACCATCGTTGTCGCCATAACCGACGGGGGCGGGGATGTGCCAAGGGGACAAGCGGCGATGTTCCTGCTCATATGCGTTGCCGTGTACGCCATTGCGCTGCTACTGTCCTTCGCCGTGCCGACGGCCTTGCGGGCGGCGCGGCGCAAAATGGACGACGACGGGCTCGTTTCGTTCATGACGGCTTTCGGCAACGTGGCGTTCATGGGCTTCCCCGTGTGCCAGGCGATATTCGGGGACGGCTCGCTGTTTTACGTGGCGATGTTCAATATTCCTTTCACGCTGCTGGTATACTCCGTAGGCATTGTGATGGTGTCGGGCAAGCACGGGAAGCTGGATCCCAAAATTTTTTTAAACCCCTCGCTCGTATCGGCTATCGCGGCGATAGCCCTGTTCGTGTCCGGGGCGCGCCTGCCGGGCATCTTGTCCGGCGGCATTGAGATCATCGGCCGTATGACGACGCCGTCCGCCATGCTCATCATTGGCTCTTCGCTCGCCGTGGTGTCGCCACGGGCCGTGTTCGCGGAGCGGAGGCTATACTACCTGGCGCTCATGAAGCTTGTCGTTATACCCGCCGTGACATGGCTCGTCATGCGCCGCTTTATAACGGATCCGCTCGCGCTTGGTGTTTTGACGGCGCTTTCCGGCATGCCGTCCGCGACGAGCGCCCCAATGTTGGCGTTCGAGTACGGCGGCAACGCGCGGCTGGC
>JAITEC010000057.1 GCA_031282225.1 Oscillospiraceae bacterium
AGCATGACGAGTCCCGGCCATTTCTTTATTCGCGCGTCGCGCATCTGGTCTATGGCCGTCAGGAGCGCGTCTTGAATATTCGTGCCGCCGCCGTACTCCACCGTGTCGCGGATGAGCTCTATGAGTTCCTCTTTGTCTTCTTCCGAGTCGAGCAGCTCGTATTCGCGCAGCACGTATATTTCGTCGCTGTAGACGATTACGCCCAGGTACTCTCCCCCGCGCCTGACGCTTATGCCGTCTATGTACTCTATCATGCCGTCAACTGCTTCCATGTCCGGGTCGTTGTCAAGCATTGACCCCGATACGTCGCACACCACGTATGTGCCGGAGAAGTCCGGGTCGAACCCGCCTATGCGCAGCCCCACGAGCCCGTAGAGCAATTGCGTGACGGCGCCCACCGCGAAGGCTATGGGGAGCATTATCGCCATTGCCTTAAGGCAGGTCATGCCGAACTCTTTGTTTCGCCTCATTATGTAGTTTCCGGAGTGTATTGACTCCGATATGAGCATGATGAGGCAGCACATTGCCGTCACGAACAGCAGATACAGGGCGCACTGCAGGAAATACGGCCAATACGCGACGAAATTGAGCAGCGCCTCCCCGAACACGTATGCCGCCGCGCCGCCTATGATGCTCAGCACAAGCATCAGAGGATTTACGAACTTGTCTTTTCTCATGTTATCTCCCCCCGTACGCGACAAGGCGCCCTAGCGCCGCGCGCCCTTGTTGTTTTTCGCGAGCATAATCATGACATTCACCGCCACCGACACCAGCGACACGGCGATAAGCGCTATCCACGCCAGCTTGATCATGGTGCCCTCTCCGTCGTCTGGTTCGGATGTGTTTTTCTCGGCAATGTCTACATACTTCCATGTGTTGCTCTTATAATTGAGCTCCACGTCGACTTTTTTTTCTTTGATAAAGTCTTTCAGATCGTCTATCGGTATCTCTATAATTATCATATCGTTATCATCTTTTTCATTATCTTCACCGTCCTCAATGCCATCTCCCGCATTGTCTGATGTAGCAGAAGCATCCGCATCTGTATTAATTTGCCCATGTTCAGAATCGTTTTGCTCTTCGACGAGGCATTCGCGCGGTATCAAGACATCTTTTATGACATTAGTTCCATCAAACCGTATAGGTGTCACCTTGACATTGCCTTCTTCAAGCGTAACATCCCTGTAGCCCTTTTCGCCGCTTTCATCCATGTATTCGATTCTTATACTATCAGCCGACGGTGTAGTCTCATGTACTTCGAGATATACGGCAACCGGATTCCCATAATCATCTCCAGATGATGATTTACCTTGATAGCTCAATTGCAATCTGCCATCGACATTTATCAGCTTGAATGTACGCTTGTTAGTATCCTCAGTAGTCTCAAATTCCCACTCGTTGTTAAAATCTGCATTTGTCCTGAGTACAACGCCTCTCTCAAAAGCTGGCGGAACCACCTCGCCCACCGTGTCATCATCCCCGTCTTTTCCCGCACCATCTTCTGTGCCGGTTTCTTCCGGGGACTCGCCTGTATCTGTTGGTTCCGATGTGCCTGTCGCGTCTGTTGTGCTTGGTTTTTCAGGGTCGGCGAGCGCTGTCGTTGTCGCCAGGGCGAACACGGCTATCAGCGCGAGGGCCAGGGCTGCCTTGTTTTTTAGTTTCATCTTCTCACCTGTTTCCATCGTTTATTTCATCGCCCGTATCACAGACAGCACGGACGAGACCAGCACGAGAGCCGCTGCCGCTATGGGGATGTATGTCGATTGCATTGCGCCCAGCACGCCCGGCACCTTCTCGAAGCCGCCGCCGCTGGACAGGAACATCACGCAGGCTATCGCCAATATGAGCGCCAGGGCGCCGAGTGTGGCGACCAGCGTGATGGGCTGGGAGGTGTCCGAGTGGGCGGAGGAGGCAGCGGAGGAGGAGCGGCGGAGTGTCGCGTAGTCGCTGAGGACACCTTCGCTCACCTGAGCGCCTGACTCCGTCAGCGCGCCGCATATCTTCTTGCCCAGGGATGCCACGCTCTCCCGGTAATCGTAGCGTATCGCCTCGCGGAGGGCGCGGAACTCGCGCCTGACGGATTTGTCGGCAAATACGGCGGGGTTTGTCGACACGTATTCGCCGACCTCGCGCGCCAAGGCGCCGGCGATGCGCGTCGTCGCCCCTTGTACCTCGGCGTATTTCTCGTGCCTGTCGAGCACAATGGACATGGCCCTTATGATGTCCGCTAAGTTGCCTGCCGCGCCCGGCGGCTCCGTCGGCTGGCGCTTGCCCTCGCGCAGGCGCAACAAGTTATCAATATCGAACCTGCCGTTGCTCTGCAGCATATCGGCCGCCGTTATCGTAACGGCCCACTCCAGCCTCGGGTGCTCCTCGCGCTCGTACCAGTGCAGCAGGCGCTGGGAGTACAATCGCGCTATGCCGGCCTGCGCCCTGCCGGAGACAATCTCGCGGTACAGCCGCTCCTCGCGCGCGACATCGTACGGGTCGGCCGCCGCAAAGTCTACCGCGCGCATGAGCGCCGCCGTGTCGGCCACGTCGTTGCCCGTCTCGCCCCACAGCTCGCCGATCACCTCTAAAGCCCCCTCGGAGATGTCGCGCGCCATGGCGCGCAGTTGCGGCTCTCTTATTGCGATCCTCAGCTTGACGGCATTGAACACGCCGTCGCCGCTGCGGAAACCGATCGCCTTGAGCTTTGCGACCCAGGCGCCGATGAAGTCCCATGTGGCGCCCTCGCCCAGGTCACGGTCGGCAGCGCCCCACGCGGCGGAGAACATGCCGGAGTATATCTGCTCTATCGCGTCTCTTATTCCACCCAGGGAATCGGGGCGTCGGACATACAGCCCAATGACCTCGTAGGCCTGCGCGGCGTCGAGCTCGGAAATATACGCCGCCCTCTCGGGCTCGCGCACGCCCTCCCAGTACAGCTTTGCCATCTGGGTTATGTCCCTCTCGGAAAACCGCGCCATTATCGGCATTATGGGTCCCCACTGCTTGGCGGTGGGCGTATAGCGCAACTCCCTTATGTTGAAAATCTCCAGCCTAAGCCAGTCCTCCGGACGCACGGACGCGGCGTCCGGAAGCGCGAAAAACGACTGCGGCAGCTGCTTCGATTTCGCGTTAAAGGCATCGTTCAAGGCCTTGGCGACCTGCTTATACGCCTCGATGTCCGCGTCAGACCGAGCGCCCTGCGAAATAATGGCACAGCGGAGCCTATACGCAAACCTGAGCAGCGCGTCCTGCGAAACAGAGGAGCACTCCTCGTCGCGCGCCTTCAAGCCGTCGAGCAAAAACGGCGCGGCACGCTGCGCCGCCTCCCCCACCGCGCTCTCCCCTTGCAGCGAGGCGGCAAAATGAGCCAGTATGGGCGCCACGGCGTCCCAGCGCTCCTCCTTGCGGTACCGCTCGTACAGCGGTCCCACAAGCGACGCCGCCTGCGCGTTCCCGTTCTCCGCGAGCTTGCATATCGCCTGGATGTGCGCCGGCTTGAAATTGCCGCCCGCCAGCTCTCCGGCGACTGCGCTCAGGCAAGCCCTAAGACTCTCCTCCAAAAACGGGAAGCGGGAGACGCTTCTCGCGAACGCCTCGGTTATGAGCGCCGCCGCCTCGGAAGCCCGCCCAAACGTGAGCTCGGGCCGCTCGTCTACAAACAGCCGCCACAGGTGGAAACAAGTGGACAGCACCTCAAGCGGCATCTTGTCGATGACCGCCTTGAACGTGGCGTTGAGAAACTTCTCAAATCCCGACAGCGCCGCCGGGTCGCCTATGTTGTCCCACACCCAGGCCGCATAAGCGCCGGGGTACGTGCCCTGCGTCCCCGCGCCCGGCAGCGCGTCGCCCAGGAACCTGTGCCGCCGGTCCGGCGTCATGTCGATTACGGGATACCCGGCATCGGACATGGGGTTCTCGTCGTAGTAGCATATGAGCTGCATGCCGTCTATGGCGGCGCTCGCGGCGCCGTCCATCAGCCCCGTCCACGCGGACGCGGCGCCGAACTTGCGCTTGAGGCACATGGGCAGCACGGACAGCGTCGCCAATATCAGCTTCTCGCTGTCCACCTCGCGCGGCAGCTTTACGCCTATCTTCGCGCCCGCCTTGCCGGCCACGGCCCTGCACAGGCTGACATAGTATATGCCGAACAGCTCGGCGTCGAAGCCCAGCGCGCGCTCCCACACGTCCGCCGCGAACGATACGTGCTGCGCGTAATCGTCATCCCTTGGGTCGTACCGCTCAGAGGGCGCCGCCGGGGCGTCGGGTCCCACGCGCCGTATATAGCTCCCGTAAGGCTCGTACGACGACACCTCGAAAGCCTTGGCCGGCGAGAGCAGGAACCGCCTGTTGTCCTCGCCCTGGAACACGAGCGACGCCGTGTACGGCACCGTCCCGCGCCCCGTTATCTCGTCGGTTACAAACCAGCTGCGGCAAGTCACCGTCACGTCGGGGAACGGGTGGAATATCCTAAACAGCGACTTTTCCGTGTTGCGCGGCGCCAAGGCCTCCGGCACGGCGGCGCACTTCGGGTTGAGCTTGCGGTATATGGCCTCGTCCCTGTTGTCGCGGAACAGACCCGGCGTGAGTTCCACGGTATATGTCCCGGCGTTTTTCGCGGTCGAGCCGTATTCAAACCACGCGCGCGTGTAAATATGGTGCCCTTTCAAGCGTTCGCCTCCTATCCGCTATCCAGCGAAATCTATCCAGCCCGTGCAGTAGCTGTTGCCCCACGCGTTGAGCACGCTGCGGTTGAGCGCCCTGCGCGCGTTGCGCTGCTCCGCGCTCTCGCCAGCCGGCGGCATGACGTTGATGAG
>JAITEC010000014.1 GCA_031282225.1 Oscillospiraceae bacterium
AGAGGCGGCGGCACAAGACGGTATAGGGAAGTATACGGATTTTCTGGCACGGTACCACGAGACGCGCTACTCTTCGAAAGTATATATAATAAGGGATATGTCCGCGCGCGAGCTGATAACGCAGTCGTGTTCGTCCGACAGCAACCTTGAGGACGCGCTCGACAACATGGAGGAGACCGACAACGTCATGAGCGACACCGCCCCCGTGCGCGTCATTGACATGATGAACATGCTCGACGACCATACCAGGGCTGCCGTCATCCCTGCCGTCCGGTACGAAATGACGCCCGGCGGCGGCAACTCGCGCTTATCGCTGGTTCCCGCCGGGTATGCCGTGCTCCGCGACGGCGCGCTCACGGGCTATCTGGAACCAGAATACGCGCGAGGCTACAACTTCATCACGAACAAAGTAAATTCCTGCCCGGTATCCGTGCCGGACGGCGCCGGGGGCTACGCGGGATTTGAGGTGACGCAATCACGCACGGACGTCTCTGCGCGCTTCGGCACCGACGGCATGCCGCTCGAAATCGTATATAAGACGTCCGTGAACGTGAATATTGCCGAGCAGCACATCGGCGCCGATATATATACAAAGCGCTCGCGCGACGAGGTGTCCGCGAAAATATCGGAGGCCATCAGCCGTGACATGCGCCTTTGCATATCCCGCTCTTTGGAACTCGGGATCGATTGCACGCTCTTAGGGGAGCGGCTGCGGACAAAATACCCGATCAAGTGGAAGAATATTGAGGGCAGGTGGAGGGAGATATACACGGGATTGGATATCAGTGTCGAAACGCGCTCCGAAATAATGCGGGTGTACTCGCTGCGCGAACCAAACGGATCCGCCGCCTCGGCGTCTTGGCAGCCGTGATTGCGGAAGCGGTGCCGGCATGGAACTGACAGTTTTTATCGCGACAGCGCTCGCTATGTGTCTTAAAGACATAGCGGATATAAAGCGCTCCGGCCAAGCGCGCGCAACGCCCGCATATATAGCCGCCGTATCCGCCGCCGTCGCCTTGGGCGCCGCGCTCATTCCGGGCCGCGGCACCCCGAGTGTAATAGGCGCCATAACCGCGATCTTTTCTTAAAAAGGAAGGCCAGGGCGATGCTCAACAACGACAAGATATCGGCGCGTCAAGTATTCGTCGTGTTTGTTATGTCCACGTTCTCGCCGGCTACCCGCCTGCTCCCCTCGCTGTGCGCGAACTACGGCGGCGTTGCGGGCTGGCTCGGGCCTGCGGCGGCGGGTGCCGCGCTGGCCGCTTTAATGGCTGCCATGGCGTCGATGTTCAAGGGCTCCGCCGCGCCGCGCGATCTCAGCGACGCGTTCGAGGCCGCGTTCGGCAGATTGGGACGGCGCGCGGCGCTGTCCGTATATCTCCTATGGACACTCCTGCTTTACTTCATATATATAAGATACTACGCCGAGCGGCTGATGGGCACCACGTTCCCCAACGTGGATATCCGGTTTTTTCTCATACCAATGCTCGTTCTTGTGTTCATAGCGGCGCGCGGCAAAATAGAGGCATTCGCGCGTTTTGCGGAGGTGACTATCCTCATATTCACAGCGGTGTTCGCCGTGCTGTTCATCTGTTTCATACCCAGTATAAAGCCGTCCAACCTGCTGCCGGTCACGCCGTACGACGCGCCGCGCGTCGCTGCGTCTTCGTTGCCGGCCATACATGTCTGGGGCTTTTTCACATTGTTTTTCTTCTTGGGAGAACACATCTCCAACCGGCACGAGATAGGCAAATATATAAAAAAGTCGGTGATATACCTCGTAGCCATCGCCACCGCAACGCTCGTTTCCATAATAGGTTCATTGAACTACAAGACAGTCACGCGGATGCCCACCCCATTTTTCAGCGCGACAAAGCTGATACAGGTCGTGCGTTCGTTTGACCGCATGGAGGCGATCCTGCTATCGCTGTGGGTGGTATCCGACTTTGTCACCATACTGGCGTTCGCGTTCATCGCCATGAACATAGCCAAAAAACTATTTGGGACGCCCGATACGCGCCCTTTCGCATCTCCGACAGTCCTGCTCGGCTACGTCGGCGGGATAGCCGTCGCCTCCAACGGCCTTGAGTTGGAGAGCTTCTCCGCAAATCCGGCAGTCATAGCCGTGAACATCTCCCTGTGCACCCTGTTCCCCCTCGCTGTCTGCCTAATCGTAAAGCTCAAAACTAAAAAGAAATCGGTTGTCAGCCGCTAATTGATTCTATCCACTGCGCTCCATAGCGGTTGCACTCGTCCATGACTATCGGGTTCACCCAGTCGTTTATGCACGATATGCTGCCAATGCACGGCAGGAAAGAACCGGCGGGCGCATACGCGTCGATTGCCCGGCGGACCTCCGCGCGGATCTGCTCCTGAGTCACCTCGCCCGGCGCCTGGTCTATGACGCCTTGGTCAATGCCGCCCATCAGCAGCAGCCTTCCCCCAGTGTTCTTCTGGATGAGCGGTATGTCGTTCGACGGCAATACGCCCTGCCACATGTCGGCGCCTATGTCTACGATGTCGTTCTCAATGCCGGTGCAGTAGCAGTCGGCGTGGTGCTGCACTATGACGCCGCGTTTTTTGTAATAGGCGTACAGGCGGGTGTAGTGCGGCTTGAGGAGCTCGCGGAACTTTTCCGGCGAGAAAAGCATCTGGTCGCGGCTGCCCCAGTCGTCGTGCGAGTGTATGATGTCGGGCTGGAGGTTGTCTATGAGCTGTTCGGCGACTTTGAGCTTCCAGTCCGTGTACTCCGCGAAGAACTCATTGCACGAGTCCGGTTCCTCGTACAGCGCCATTAGCGTGTTTTCAAACGTCATAAGGCAGTGGAGCCGCTCGAACAGTCCGCGGAACGTAGGTACCATTACGAACTCGCGCTCGCGGTCTATGTCGGCTATTGCGGCCCGCGCGCCGCTCCAGTCCAAGTCCGACGGTATTTCCGGGAAATGCACGTAGTCGCGCCAGCGGGTTATGTCCTTTATCACCTGGTTTTCTTCCGTCACCATGGGTATCACGCCCGGGTCGCCCGGCAGGTAGCGGTGCACGACACCCCAGTTGTCCACTACGGACTCGCCCGACATCCACAGTATGTCCCACACTGTTATAGGGTCTATTACGCAGTGAAACATGATCTTGGGGAACGGCTCGAAACCGTATCCCATCCACCGCACCGGCTTCTCCCCGCGCATCGCGCGCAAAAACTCCTGCTTGACATTCATGCCCAGCACCTCCCAAAATATAGTTGCCGTCGCGGCCGCCCGAGAAAACAGTACACTCCCCCGTTTGTCATTGTGTAGACCCGCTCCGTCTTGTCCGCATAGGCGTAACCATATAAATTTTACTCCAAGATGGCATATAAATCAAGCGGTGCGGCCCAAGGCGAGCTGCCGCAGGTAGGTATTGCCATTTAGTGGCGTTTGTGCTAAACTCAATCCGAAATATGTCCGGCTGCGATGAAAGCGCGCTTTACGATGTGTTTTGGAGTGATGAAGCTTGAAAAACCGTGTTGTTACGCTATTTGCGCTCGTTGTCTTGCTTGTATTTCCCGCATTTCCAAACCGTGCGGCGCGCGGCCTGAGTGCAGGCCACCAGACATTTACAAAATGGACGGCCATAAAGGACGACGGAAGCCTTTGGGCCTGGGGCGATGCCTACCTATTCTCGGAGTTTAACGATTATTCATTGGCCTACGGCGACTATACCCCCGTAAAAATAATGGATGGCATTATCGCCGTTGACGGTTGGGACGGCGGATGGTCCATGGCGCTGCGTGCCGACGGGGAATTGTACGAATGGGGACACATTCCTGCAGACATGACGCCGGACGAAGCCAAAGAGGGCGGGTACGCCATCAGCTCGGGTACTGATCGCCTTTTTACGAGATCGGAATCACATCCTAAAAAAATACTGGACGGCGTGAAAATGTTCAGTGCCGGCGCCGTTCACGGCGCGGCGATAAGATCTGACAACAGCCTGTGGCTATGGGGTTCAAATTATAATGGCGAAATCGGCGACGGGACGACCCAACCAAAGCTCGACCCTGTGCGTGTCATGGAAAACGTAATCTACGTGAGCGCGGGCAACGCTCATACAATGGCAATCACGGCGGACGGCTCATTGTGGGCCTGGGGAAACAACTATTACGGGGCGGAACTGGAGCACGATTCGCCTTCCCCCGTGAAGATAATGGACGATGTGGCATACGCGGCGGCAGCGGGGCCGGGCAATTCATATGCCGTAAAAAAAGACGGCAGTTTATGGCAGTGGACCAATTACGGCCGCGGCACATATGAATACCTCGTCGAACAAATTGCCGACAATGTCCGCTGGATCAGCCCGTCAACCGGTGGCAGCTATATGATGTTATTAAAAAACGACAACAGCCTGTGGTCATGGGGGATAAACTCTTCCGGCCAACTCGGGGACGGTACCCCTATCGACACGGGCGAGCCCACCGATATTAAAGACATGAAGAAAATCATGGACGATGTCATTTCAGTGAGGGCCTGGAACGACAGCGCAAGCGCCTTGAAGACAGACGGGAGCCTTTGGGTGTGGGGCTACGACTATTATGGCTTGCTGGGCGACGGAGTGCAAAACCAGTTGCGCCCGGTCAAATTCACGGACGGCGTCATGCTGCCGGGCGGCGCCGCGGCCAACACGGGCGACGGCACGCAGGCCGAGGCCTTCCCGCTCGGCGTAAAGCTCCACTGGTCGCCGTCCGGCAACCCCCTCGGCTACAACATCTACCGCTCCGCCGTAAAAGGCGAACAGGGCGAAAAAATAAACGGCAACCCGGTCTTCGGCGGCGAGTATATAGACGTGTACGCCCAGTCGGATACAATATACTACTACACCGTCCGCGAGATCACCGGCGCCGGCGGAGGGCCGGACGCAGCTGAGGACGGACCCATAGCGGGCGGCGGCCAGGCGGCGGCGGAGACGGGTGAGATAATGGGCGGCATCGAGGGCGGTCGCGGGTTCGTCCTCATGCAGATAGGCAAAGACACAATGAGCGTAAACGGCGAAATCCTTGAGATAGACCCCGGCCGCGGCACGTCCCCGCTCCTGAAAAACGGCCGCACGCTGCTCCCGATACGCGCCGTCGTTGAGGCCATGGGCGGCGAGGCGGGTTGGGACGACACAGAGCGCAAGGTAACAATAATCGCGCTCGGCCACACACTGGAGATGCGCATAGGCAGCAAGGACATGGCGGCGGACGGCGCGCCCGCGCAGATGGACATAGCGCCGGAGATAACAAACGGGCGCACAATGCTCCCCCTGCGCTTCGCGGCGGAAAACCTGGGCTGCCTGATAGAGTGGATAGGCTCCACGCAAGAGGTGGTGATAGTGTACCCGATACTGGAGCAATGACGCGCTGCGCATCCGCGCGCGACAAATGAATTTATGGGAGGAAATGACAATGACAATGCAAAAGACCGCTCGCCGGCTGCTGCCGCTCGCTCTCGCCCTAGCGCTCGCGCTGTCCATAGCGTCGCTCTCGCCGCTGACGGCGAGCGCGGCGTTTGTTCCGCGCAAAACAGAACCTGGCCGCTACGACACCTATTACAACGACAACAACAACCCATACGGTTATACATTTACCGGTTCACGAAGCGGTCGCAACTGCGTGTGGTACGCATGGGGCAGAGCTTATGAAATATTGGGATCGCGCCCAAAATTAGATCGAAGCAGTACAGGAGTAAACAATGTTGATGGCGGATGGGACGCCGGCAAGTGGTTTGAGAATAACAAAACCTCAGGCGCATATCCATATGGAAGCGATCCAAAACTCGGGGCTATCTGCTGTTTTTCGGGCGGTGACGGGCATGTCGCGGTGGTCGAGGAAATACAAGGCAAAACAGCCTATATTTCAGAAATGAATTATGATGGAAAGACCTTTAATTACAGAGAAGCAAAAAATTCCACATCGCTTACAATTCAAGGTTATATCTACATATTAGGCGACAATGTTTCCCCCCGCCAAGAGATTTCAGAGACTACGAGTCTCACGAACACATACGCCACGGTCACCGCCAGCGATGCCCCCATCAGGGCGAAGCACGCGGAAGACGACACCATACTGTACCGCGCCGCAAAAGGCACAAAGTTCGACGTCGACCAGAAGTGCTATATCACCCAGAGCGCTAACGGAAAAGACGACGGCGAGACATGGTACAGGCTGAAAGGCAAAAACGAGTGGGTATACGGCGGAAATGTCAGCATTTCAACCACTGTCGCCCCACCCGTTGACGACGGCACATGGGGCGCGTGGTCAGGCTGGTCGGCCTCCGCGCCGAGCCCGGGCGCGAGTTCCACAAGGCAGGTGGAGACGCGCTCCGTCGTGACGGGCTACAATATGCAGGTGTACCAGACGCAGGAATCGGCCTCGCCGTATAACCGCGTATTCCGCGACTACAGCATAAACGGCAACTATTCGGGCTATAGCGCGCGCTCCTCATACGGGGAGTTCCGTTACACCGCCACCGCGACCAAGAGCGAAGTGGACGGCGCCTCGAAATACTCAAACGGCAGCTACATCAGCAGCGGCGTGGGGCAGAGCGGGTATCACCGCGGAAACGGCACAATGTATGTCGTGCAAGGCAGGGCATATTTTATCGCAAGCGAGATAAAAGCCACCGAGTACCGCTACCGCGACAAGGCGGCGCCTGTAACGCTCTCTTCGATATCGATATCGAAGCAACCTACTAAAACAGTATACAACGCGGGCGAATTATTTGATGCCGTAGGATTGACGCTGACCGCCAAGTACACAGACGGCAGCACAAAGACCGTCACAAGCGGTTTCAGCTGCTCCCCTACGCAACTGTCTACTGTGGGAAAACAGACCGTCACCGTTACATACGAAGGCAAAACCGCCACGCTCACCGTAACGGTAAACGCGATAACCCTGTCGTCGGTGTCCGTCGCCGCGCCGCCCACTAAAACCGATTACACCGTCGGCGACGCCCTTGTCACGTCCGGTCTCGCGCTGACCGCCAAGTACACAGACGGCAGCACAAAGACCGTCACAAGCGGTTTTACATGTTCCCCGACGCAGCTGACATCGCCGGGGACACAGACCGTCACCGTGACATACGAGGGCAAAACAGCCACGTTCACCGTAACAGTGCGCGAGCCCGAGCCGGAAGTAACGCCCGAGCCCGAACCCGAGCCTGAGCCGGAGGTGACGCCCGAGCCCGAGCCGGAAGTGACCACGGGCCCGGAAATCCTCCCTGAGAACACTTACGCCACGGCCGGAGAGCAAAATGGCATTAAACTCACGGCCACCGTGACAAAAATCGGCGTCGCCTTCGACTGGGCGCCCTCCGGCAACGCGCTCGGGTACCGCATATACCGCTCATCCGTCCCAGGCGGCGACGGCATATCGATAAGCGACTTCCCTCTCACGGGCTCCACGTTCTTTGACGCGAACGTGGAACCGGACACTGTGTACTACTACACAATAGCCGCTGTGACGGGCGAGGCGTCATTTGACCAGGCCACCGTAACGCTGGTTCCGGAAGAGGTGGGGTCGCGCGGCGAGGAACTGCCCATATTGACCACCGAAATCACTACCGACGTGACAGCGACGCGCGGCTTCATCATGATGACCGTGGCCGACCCGCTCATGATAGTCAACGAAAAAACCGTTGAGATAGACCCGGGTCGCGGCACCGCGCCCAAGATAACAAACGGCCGCACAATGGTTCCCATCCGCGCCATAGTGGAGGCCATGGACGGCACCGTGGGCTGGGACGACGCGGAGCGCCGCGTCACACTCGACGCGGGCGGGCGCTCCGTAGTCATGTGGCTCGACAAAAAGGAGATACTGGCGGACGGGCAAGAAGCGGCAATGGACATAGCGCCCTACGCCGAAAACGGCCGCACGCTGCTCCCCGTCCGCTTCGTCGCCGAGAACCTCGGCTGCCAAATAGAGTGGCTGGGCTCCGTGCAGCGCGTGATAATCGTGTACGCGCTGGCGCAAGCGCAATAGTCGCCAACCGGCGTCACGGAGGGCGCCGCGTGTTATTTTATACAAAACAACAGGAGGTAACAAAATGTTCAAGCGTTTACAGGGCATGATAGCCGGGATCGTCATAGGCGCGCTGCTGGTAAGCGGCGCGGCATACGCCGCCACGGTGCGATACATGGAGGCAACGTACAACGACATCAAGATAGTCATCGGGGGGCAGCGG
>JAITEC010000053.1 GCA_031282225.1 Oscillospiraceae bacterium
GAAAATGCGAAATTTAACAATTTTTGCTCCGTCGCACGGGGCGCACTCCTGCGCAAAAATTCATTTCGCCGTCGGCGAAAAGGACGAAAGTGCACAAACGGCCGCAAACGAATTTATTCTAGCGGGGTTGTTGTTGTATTGCCGCGAGCGGTGCTGTATACTGGTGGCAAATTCAGCGCCTGCGCGGAGGTGGGTGGCAATGCGTTATAAAATTGGCGAGGTGGCGCGCATACTCGGCATATCGCCGGACCTCATACGGTATTACGAGGAAAAGGGTGTTGTGTCCCCGACAAAGGATCCGTACAACAACTATAGGTACTACGACACGTGGGACATAAACTATCTCATCGACTGCCTGTGGTACAAAAACTTCGGGTTTGGCATAGACCAGGTGGCACATATGTTCTCCGAGTGCACCCTCGACGCGCTGCTCGAAAAGCTCGGGGAGAAGAGCGGGGAGATAAAGGCGTCCATACGGCGCCAGGAGATGCTGCTCGGGCGCATCAACAAGTACTTCGAGCGCCTGTCCGCCATGAAGGAGAACATAGGCAAGTGCGACATAAGGCGCAACGCGGAGTTTGTCTACTATATCAACCGCAAAAACGCGGAATACGACAACCGTGCCGAGCTGCAAGAACTCAGCCGGAGTTGGCTGAAGTACATGCCGTTCTCGCGCAGGTTCTTCGAGATGCCGCGCCGTGCGGCACAGGACGGCGGCGACAGTTACTCGTGGGGCTTCTCGCTCGGCATGCAGTACGCGGAGGAATTCGGCATTGAGGTAGCCCCGCCCATAGCGCACATGCCGCCGCGCATATGCGTGCACTCATTTTTTAAGAGCGAGGGCAAGGGCAAATTCTCTGCGCGCCACGTCGATTTCATGGCGGAATACGCCGACAAAAACGGACGCGCCGTCTCTGGAAGCGCGTTTGGCAATCTGGCGTGCAGCGTAATTGAAGACGGCAAGGTTACGGGGTATTTCGAGGCTTGGATGCCGGTGGACAATCGGTAAGCGCAGCGGCGGTCTATACCATGTCCGCCAGCGCGACGAGGCGGACGCGGGCATCGCGCGAGGCCTCCGCGCGCAGGTCGGCGGCTAAACCGGATTTCGCGAATATCCAGAACCATTTGTTTTTATAGGGGAACATATCGCCGCGAGCCTTGAGGGTTTCCAGCACGTCCGCGCCGACAGGGGGCCGTTGTCCATTTGCACTCGCAGAAGAGCGCGTCTTCTTTGCTGCCCAGACCAGATACGATGCCGCTCGTGTTCGGCCCGCGCGGTTTTGTCAAACGACGGGCCTAAATTCATCCTTGCCAATCTCTCCGCGCGGGCGTATAATGCAATTTACGATTCACGATTCACGATTTTACAAAACTGGGAGTGTTTTTGGTGTCTACTACAGTAATACAGACGCGCTATCCGGAGTGCGACATGATGGGGATCGTGCATCACGCCGTGTATCCGCTCTGGTACGAGATGGCGCGGATGGACTTCTTCGCCGAGGTCGGGTTCCCGTTCGAGGACATGCGCGAGCGGGGAGTGAATCCAGCAATGGTGGATATGCGGATCCAATACAGGGCGCCGGCGGGCTATCCGCAGACATTGAGGGCGACCGTGCGACTAGGTGAGTGCGCGCCGAGAAAGCTGGAATTGCTGTATGAGATAGCCGACGAGGGCGGCGCCGTTATCAACGAGGCGCGCACGTTCCACGTGTGGACAGGCCCCGACGGGAAGGCGTTCGATATGAAGCAAAACCTGCCGGGGGACTATGAAAAATTCGCGCGAAAGGCGGGCGGACAGTGTACACAATAGTAGCCAAGAGGGAACTGAACGCCGCAACGGTCATGATGGAATTTGAGGCTCCGCTCATCGCCAGGGCGGCAAGGCCGGGACAATTTGTCGTGCTGCGCGTCGATGAGAGGGGAGAGCGAGTGCCGTTCACGATCGCCGGATACGACAGCGGGGCGGGGAGCGTCACTATCATATTTCAAATAGCGGGGCACACGACGCGCAAGCTCGCGCAAGTGCCGCAGGGCGGTGCCGTGGCCGATATCGTAGGGCCGCTGGGGCTGGCCTCGGAGTTTGGGGGTCTGCGGCGGGCGGCTGTGATAGGCGGCGGGCTTGGCATCGCCATAGCGTACCCCCAGGCGAGGGCGCTGCATGAGCTCGGCGTAGAGACAGATGTAATAGTCGGGTTCCGCACGCGGGAACTGGCAATACTGTGCGAGGAGCTGGAGGCCGTGTCGAGCGAGCTGACGGTCATGACGGACGACGGCTCGAACGGGAACCGAGGGTTTGTAACGGCGGCTCTCGAGCGAAAGCTGGCGGCGGGGGAGCGGTACGACGCGGTAGTGGCCATTGGTCCGCTTCCCATGATGAAGGCGGTTTGCGACTTGACGCGGGGGTACGGCGTGCGCACTATTGTCAGCATGAATTCCGTTATGATAGACGGCACCGGGATGTGCGGGTGTTGCAGGCTCACCGTTGGCGGCGAGCGCAAATTCGCGTGCGTGGACGGGCCGGACTTCGACGGGCATCTCGTGGATTTCGACGAGGCGATGGCTCGCTCGCGTATGTTCCGCGAGGAGGAGCGGATCAGCGCGCAAGCGCATGAGTGCAACTTGACGGGGGGCGCGCGCTGATGGCGGAGAAAAATATGAGTCCCAAAAAGACGCCCATGCCTGAACAAGTGCCCGGTGTACGTGTGCGCAACTTCAATGAGGTGGCGCTGGGATATACGCCTGAACAGGCGCTCGAGGAGGCGCGGCGGTGCCTGGGGTGCAAGGCGGAGCCGTGCGTTGGGGGCTGCCCCGTGGGAGTTAGGATACCGAAGTTCATATCGCGCGTGGCGGAAGGGGACTTTGCGGGCGCTGCGGACATAGTGGCGCAAGCGAACGCGCTGCCCGCCGTGTGCGGCAGGGTGTGCCCGCAGGAGACGCAGTGCGAGATGGAGTGCCTGCGCGGGAAGAAGGGCGACAGCGTTGCCATAGGGCGCCTGGAGCGCTTTGTGGCGGACACGCGCGCGCAAGCCGGGGCACCCGGCGCCACGGTCGCGTCCGGGGCGCGCGGCGCCCGGCGCGTGTCCGTTGTGGGCGCGGGGCCTTCCGGCTTGACATGTGCCGGCGAGCTGGCAAAGCGCGGGTATGCCGTCACGGTGTTCGAGGCTCTGCATACGCCGGGGGGCGTGCTTGTCTACGGCATACCGGAGTTCAGGCTCCCAAAAGAGATAGTGCGACGCGAGATAGCGGGGCTCCGGGAACTCGGGGTGGAGATCATTACGAACGTCGTTGTGGGAAAGACGCTGTCGCTCGACTGTCTGCTCGGCGAAGAGGGATATTCCGCCGTATACATAGCCTCCGGCGCCGGCCTGCCGAAATTCCAGGGGATCCCGGGCGAGAACCTAAACGGCGTATACTCCGCCAACGAATTCCTGACGCGCATAAACTTAATGCGCGCGCACGAGTTCCCTAAGTTCGACACGCCGCTGCGCCTCGGCGGCGCGGCGGCCGTGGTAGGCGGGGGCAATGTCGCCATGGACGCCGCGCGCTGCGCGCTGCGCGCAGGGGCGCGGCGCGTGTACATAGTTTACAGGCGCGGGGAGGCCGAGTTGCCGGCGCGCCTGGAAGAGATACATCACGCGCGCGAGGAGGGGGTGGTGTTCAAATTCCTCACGGTTCCCACGCGCATCGACGGCGACGAGAGCGGTTTCGTGAGGTCTGTGGAGTGCCAGGAGATGGAGCTCGGCGAGCCGGACGAGTCCGGGCGCCGCCGCCCCGTGGCCAAGCCGGGGAGCACGTACACTCTGGAGGTCTCTGCGGTAGTCGTGGCCATAGGGAACACGCCGAATCCGCTGATAGTCTCCTCCACGCCGGGGCTTAATTCAGAGCCGTGGGGCGGCATAACAGCCGACAGCGAGACAGGAGCCACTAACCGCCCGGGCGTGTACGCCGGAGGCGACGCCGTCACGGGCGCGGCGACCGTGATACAGGCCATGGGCGCCGGAAAAGCCGCCGCCGCCGCGATAGACGAATATATAAAGAGATTATAGGGGATATATATGTTTATTAAGACAGCGCTACTCGTCATTTTCTTTGCCGTCACGATAGGCGTAGGGCTGCGTTTCCGCAAGCGCAGCAACTCCGTTGACAGTTTTGTGCTGGGAGGGCGGGCCGTGGGGCCGTGGCTCACGGCGTTTGCTTACGGCACGTCATATTTCTCGGCCGTTGTGTTCGTGGGATACGCGGGACAGTTCGGCTGGAGGTTTGGGTTGTCGGCGTTCTGGATAGGCCTGGGCAACGCCTTTGTCGGCTCGCTGCTTGCGTGGGTCGTGCTGGCACGGCGCACGCGCGTCATGACGCGGCACCTCGGAAGCGCCACTATGCCCAGTTTCTTCGGGCGGCGCTACGACTCCGCAGGCCTGAGGGTAGGCGCGTCGGTCATTACGTTCATATTCCTCGTGCCGTATACCGCGTCGCTGTACAACGGGCTCTCGCGGCTGTTTGCAATGGCGTTCGACCTCGATTTCACCGTATGCATAGTAGCGATGGCTGTACTGACGGCGGTCTATGTCATAGCCGGGGGCTATACGGCAACGGCGGTGAACGACTTTATCCAAGGCATTATAATGCTCGTGGGCATTGTCGCCGTGATAGGCGCGGTCGTACGCGTACACGGCGGATTCGGCGGATCGCTCGCCGCGCTCGCGGAGGTGAGCGACGGGACGGTGTCGTCCACGCCCGGAGTGTTCGCGTCGATGTTCGGGCCGGATCCTCTCTCTCTGCTCGGCGTTGTGCTGCTGACATCTGTTGGCACATGGGGACTGCCGCAGATGGTGCAGAAATTCTACTCAATCCGCTCCGAGCGCAATATAAGCACGGGAACGGTGGTATCCACGGTGTTCGCCGTAGTCATCTCGGGCGGGTGCTATCTGCTGGGCGGCTTTGGCCGACTCTTCTCGGACAAGATAGACATATCGGCCGGAGGCTACGACTCCGTCATTCCAACGATGATCTCGGGATTCTCGCCGATGCTGATAGGGATAGTTATTGTCCTTGTGTTTGCCGCGTCTATCTCAACGCTGTCGTCGCTCGTGATGGCGTCGGCCTCCACGTTCACGCTTGATTTTCTCAAGGGCAATTTCATCAAGAAGATCAAGGACAAAAACCAAGTCATGATCATACGCGCGCTGATAGCGGTGTTCATCGCCGTATCCGCCATTATCGCCGTCATACAGTACAAGGGCGGGATAAGCTTTATCGCGCAGCTCATGGGCGTGTCGTGGGGCGCGCTGGCGGGGGCGTTCCTCGCCCCGTTCCTCTACGGGCTGTACTGGCGCGGCGTGACAAGGGCGGCCGTGTGGAGCAATTTTGTATTCGCTTGCGCATTTATGGTGCTGAATATATTCTTCCGAGACTCCTTTCCTCACATATTGAGCTCACCCATTAACGCGGGCGCTTTCACTATGCTCGCCGGCATGGCAATAGTGCCGCTCGTCAGCGCGTTCACGCCTAAACTGCGGAAAAAGCACACCGAGAACTGCTTTAGCTGTTACGACGAGCCCGTCGCCGTAAAAGCCAGTAAATCACTGAAGACAATCAATAACTAACAGCAGCAAAAACAGCCACAAAAACCACCTGGCGCACGGTGCGCACGACGCTCCGGGATCCCGGCGTTTTGCCGCACGCGCGCCTGTGTCCGACATGCGCGCCGCGCCGCGTGGCGCAGAGCCTGACGATACGCGTTCCCACACGTTTGCGAAGCTGTTGGTGTCGAACGCGATTGCGCGATCGCTCATAATAACGGCCCCCCCTCACAATAAACGACAATACACACTAAAGGACTCGCCAAGGCTGTTTTGCCATCCGGCGTTTTATAGTCTATTTTATCATATTCCGATTATGGAGCCGGGGTGACGGGGCGCGGTTTGGATCTTATGGCGCGCCAGCATTTTACGGACAGCCGCACCGCCGCAGTGAGAACTATCGACGCGGCGGTTACGCAGATTATGTACATAGCCATGTCGCAGCCCGTGGAGTTGACGAGCTGACGGACTTGAGAATACGGCTGGCCGAGCAGCCGGGAGAGGAACGCCACGCCGCCGCCGCTCGCCCAGAGCTTCATCTTTATAATGAAGAAGTACTCCAAGAACCGCCAGTGGAACAGATAGACAGACAGAGAAATGCCGCCGAGGAAGCGGCTCACGGGGTTGTGAAGTATCCAGGAGACCGCCGATTTGCGCGCGAACGAGAGTATGATGATTGTCGGCAAGTAGACGAGTATACGGTAGTTATCTACGCCTATCTCCCGCGCCCAGCACAGCGATATGAGCCGATATATCACATATATCTCCGCCAAGCTCAAGAGCGCCTTTTTTACGGCGCCGAGTTCGGCGGCTGCCAGGCGAGTGTACAACAGGTTGGCGGCGATCCCCAGGAACATGCCCGCGATGGCGCGCACCATTCCGCCCGATAGGAACACATAGAGCTCGTGCCCCAAATACAGGTCGAAGCTCTGCTGCCCGAACAGCGAGTACAACAAGATTGCCATAAATGGAGCAATGGCGCGCACGATGTCGCGCCTCAGGCTGATGAACAGTGTCATAAAGAATCCCGCTATGACAAGATCCGTGATAAACCAGGACACAATGAGGAACAAGGCCGGATTTTCGGGGTCTCCCCACGCGAAGCTCGTGCCGCCGAGCAAGAGAGCCTCCCACTCGAGACCCATTAGTTCGCGCAGCCGCTCGCCAATGCCCCCCGCGTGCAGGACGAGCGTAAAGATAAGCAGGACGGCGGCGAGCGTTGGGTATATGCCCGTTATCCGACGCCGCGCGTACCCCCAAGCCTCCCGCGCCGCGTCGGCAAAGCACAGCCGCTCCGGCGCGCCCGAGGCGACGCGCCTGTTGTCTGTCTGCGCTATCAGGAAGCCGGCAAGTATAAAGAAGAACTCGACGCCGATGAACCCAACGCTCGCCACGCGGCGCGCGGACGACATCCATGGCATCATGTCGTATATTTTCTCGAAGTGGTACATCGTGACAAATACCGCGAACGCGTATCTCCAGAACTCTATCGCGCCGTTTCGGGGCGCTTTTGCCGCTCTTGCCATAATTTTCGCCGCCATCCCTCAACTGTCTGTTATGCTGACCCCAAAAACGATTGGCTGCCGTGTGATG
>JAITEC010000063.1 GCA_031282225.1 Oscillospiraceae bacterium
AGCGCGAAAGCGACAATCCTCTCTACGGGGCAGCCGATCCGCCTTTGGGAGATGGCATGGGAAAAAGTCGGATCGAACTCGCACGAATACGACCCGAACTGGGACGGAGACGGCGCCGTCATGGCTTGGAAAGCCGGGGCGAAGCTGTCGCTCATGGAATACTCGCAGGCCTCGTCCGGCGGGCGGCGCTATCCGTCATACGGCACAGGAAACGCGAACAACACGTGGTTCCCCGCCACGATCGTCGATGCGAACGGCAAGGAAATCCCGTGGGTAGACCGCGACGACAGGCCGATAACAACGGTGCCGGAGCGCAATCTGCCCGTCGAAGGACAAAAGCTGTGGATGCCGCTCGGCATAGGCATGACCTCTCCGTATGAGACGTGCGGCCCGCTGATGGTCCGCGATCTGCGCGAGCGCATTATGAGCGGGGAATTCAAGCTCCCGTTTTACGCGGACATGACGCAAATGCCCGATTACGAGCGCCGGGCGATATTCGGCCTCATGGTCGGCAACGAGGGCAAGACCGCCGTGCCGATCTACAAAACGCTCAAGGACGCGGGTTTTGACCCCGCGGAAGACATGCTGATGGTAAACGTCCTCCATCCGCAGTATGCCGGAGCGAACGAGGAGCCCTTCTGGGATGTCAAGCTCCCCGGCGTCAACGGCCCCAATATGCGCGACACCGCCTTCGGCGGATACGGCGGGCTCGTCTGCGACTGGGATCTGCGCTCGTCGCTCGAGGGGCTTTACGCCGCCGGGTCTGAAATTTGCGGAGTAGGCGGCGCGTCGTTCTCCGCCTCGACGGGGCGGTACGCTGGCAGGACGGCGGCGACGTGGGCGCTGTCAAAGGAGCCCGCCGCGCCGAGTGAGGAACAGATAGCCCGGGAGAAAAAGCGTATATACAAATACGTCCAAACCGAGACGGGCTACGGCTGGAAAGAAGTCCAGCTCGGCCTGTGCCGCGTCATGCAAGATTACTGTGGGGACTATAAAAACGACGATGTGCTGGAGATGGGGCTGTGGTGGCTCGACTCCATACGCCACGGGGAACTGGACAAGACGGCGGCGGCAAACCCGCACGAGCTCGGGCGGACGCTCGGCGCGGAAACCCGCCTCGATGTCTGCGAAATTATTCTCAGGCACTGTCTCGCGCGAAAATCAAGCGCGAAAATGCTGAACTTCGAGCGCCTTGACTACCCGGAACAAAGCAGCGAGAAATTCGCGATGTATCTCAGGGACGGGGAAATCCAAACCGAGCCGATACCGGAGGATTTCTACGCGCCGGAGGGTACATACCGCGAGATGTACGTAAAACACGCCTGTCTGGAGGGATCTGCCGATGTATAACGCCTATTTTATACCAAACCCGGCCACGCCGAACGAGTGCGTCACTTTCGATAAAGACAAGTGCGTCGGCTGTAACGCGTGCGTAGACGTCTGCCGGTGCGACGTGCTCATGCCGAACCCAAACAAAGGCGAGCCCCCGATCGTGATGTATCCCGACGAGTGCTGGTTTTGCGGCGCGTGCGTCGCGGATTGCCCCGTAGGGGACGGCGCTTGCAGGCTCAACCACCCGCTGAACATGCGAATATGCTGGAAAAACAAGAAAACCGGCGAGATACGCCGGGTCCCATACGCGTACCTCAATCGCTGAGCGCCTGGAACCGCACGGGCATCAAGCGAGACGAAAGGCATGGTCATGAAATGAAAAAGAAGCTGCCGCTCGCCGGCGCGCTCAGGTCAAAGGCGTTCACGCTTGTCGTTTTACTGGTCATTTTAGTCGCGCTTTTCACCGTTCTCGCCAGTGTCAACAACACGCGCTTTTTTACGGCGCGCACTTTCATCGGCATACTGTCCGATCTCGCGGTCCCCTCGTTCCTGGCGATAGGCGCGGGCTGCCTTATAGTCTCCGGCAATATCGACCTGTCGCAGGCGTCGGTGGGGGCGATGGCGGGCGTCATCCTCGCCGTTGGCATATCCTGGTGGCAGATCCCGTGGTGGGGCGCCATCGTTCTGGCTATAGCGGCAAGCGCCGCCGCCGGGCTGCTCAACGCGGTTATCGTCAACGAGCTTGGCATCGCGCCGTTTGTCACCACGCTCGCGATATCGTCCGTAATCAAGGGAATCACAATGCTCCTTAGCACCGACCCCGGAAATATCCTTGTCAGTTCGATAGCCTTCACCACGCCGGCGACGGATGCGATTGCCGCCGCGTCGTTCGGCGATATACCGGCCACGGCGATTGTCATGGTGGCCGCTTTCATCGTCTACGGGCTGATGCTCGCGAAGACGAAGCTCGGGAAAAGCATCTATCTCATCGGCTGCAACCGCGTGGCGGCGCGCCTGTCGGGGCTGGGCGAAAAGAAGATATCATATTTTCTGTTTATCAACTGCTCCGCTCTCGGCGGTGTTTCTGGAGTCATACTGTCGCTCAGGTCCAAGCAGGGTACAATGCTTGCCCTGCAGAGCGACCAGTTCACGGGCGTGACGGCGGCCATACTGGGCGGCATCTCTTTCTCGGGCGGCTCCGGTGGGATGGGGGGCGCGTTCATGGGGCTCCTTGTCATAAAAACCTTCAATAAAGGCATGATGATCGCGGACTCCAATACATACCTGACATTCGTGCTCTCCGGCGTGCTGCTGATAGCCGCGTTGACCATGGACTATGTCAGCGTGCGGCGCCAGCGCAAGCGCGCCGGCGCATGAAGGCGAGGTGGGCATAAGTGGAATACCTGGAG
The DNA here is from genome assembly GCA_031282225.1 of Oscillospiraceae bacterium. Lineage (GTDB taxonomy): Bacteria > Bacillota > Clostridia > Oscillospirales > Oscillospiraceae > JAISBX01. Next base: position 2,742 of record JAITEC010000063.1, read on the forward strand.
TTTCGAAATGTCGGAAAGGCCTTTCCGGGCGTCGTCGCGCTCGACGGCGTGAGCTTCACGGCGCGGGCGGGGAAGGTCGTCGCGCTGCTGGGGGAGAACGGGGCGGGCAAATCGACGCTGCTCAAGATATTGAGCGCCGACATCAAGGCGGACACCGGCAAGGTCGTGCTGAGCGGAAAAGAACTCAGTTTCTCCTCTACGGCGCAGGCGATAAACGCGGGCATAAGCGTAATCTACCAGGAGAGGCAGCTCATCCCGGCAATGAGCGTCATGGAAAACGTCTTCATCGGCGAGCTGCCCGTAAAAAACGGCCTCGTCGACTTCAACCGCCTGTTCCTGGACACTAAGGCCATAATAGATAAGTTTGGGCTGCCTATCGACCCTGAGGCCACCGTTATGTCGCTGCCGGTGGCATATCAGCAGATGGTAGAGATTATGAAGGCATATCGCCGCGATTGCCTTGTGATAGCTTTCGACGAGCCCACCGCGCCGCTCACAGACACGGAGATCGACATACTCTTCAATATCATACGCCAATTAAAAGAGGCGGGGAAAATAATCATATACGTCTCCCACCGCATAAGAGAGATATTCCAAATAACGGACGAAATCGCGGTGCTTAAAGACGGGCGCCTCGTAAAGACGCTGACGACCCCGGAGACGGACCAGCAAGAGCTCATATCCGCTATGGTCGGGCGCGACATCGGCGACACGTACGCCAGCCTTGACAGGAACGGGGAACCCGGGAGCGTGGTGCTCGAGGTGGACAACTTGTGCACCGACGCCGTGGACAACGTCAGCTTCACGCTGCGGGCGGGTGAGATCGTCGGCTTTGCGGGACTCGTCGGCGCCGGGCGCACGGAGGTAGCGCGGGCAATATTCGGCGCGGACAGGATACTGTCGGGCGAAATCCGGCTCGGCGGCGGGAGTGTCAGGTTCAAAACGCCGCGCGACGCGATAAAAGCGGGGATAGCGCTGTGCCCGGAAGACCGAAAAGAACAGGGGCTCGTTCTCTGGGCGTCGATACGCGACAACATATGTATGCCCGTGCTGCACAAGCTGAAAAAGCTCATCTTCCTCGACGGCGCGGCGCAGGATCGCCTGACACAGGCAGCTGTGGAAAAGTATTCAATACGCACGCCGTCGCTCTGGAAAAGGGCGCTCGAGCTATCCGGCGGCAACCAGCAGAAGGTCATCCTGGGCAGATGGACGTCCGATGAGGTCGCCACTCGCGTGCTCATCCTCGACGAGCCGACAAAGGGCATTGACATTGGCACAAAAGCCGAGATATACCAGCTCGTATGTGATTTCGCGAAGAGAGGCGTCGGCGTGATTTTCATCTCAAGCGAGCTGACGGAGGTCATAAATGTCGCCGATAGGATAATCGTTATGCACAACGGCCATATAACCGGCGAAGTGGCGCGGCAGGACGCTACCGAGGAAAAAGTCCTGTCCTTGGCCATGCTCAGCTGACAATGGGGGGACATATATGCCGAGACGCAGTTTTATAAAAAAGCCGCCAGATACGAAATCCGTCGTTTTGCTGGCGCTCGTCGCCGCCGTCTTGCTCGTCACGTATATCGTAAAGCCCGGCTCTTTCACGGCGGGCAACGCGAACCAGATACTGCTGGTAATCTCATACCTCGGCATCATGGGCGTTGGCGTGTCGTTCCTGCTCATCAGCGGGGGGATCGACTTTGCCGCCGCAGCGCACGCCACGTGCTCGATGCTCGTGTTCACGGAGGTCACGCGTATAGCTCCCGCCCTCCCGGCGATAATCCCGTTCCTCGCCGCGCTTGCTTTCGGCGCTCTAGCCGGCGCGGTCAACGCGGCGCTTGTCGAGGGCCTTAGCATGACCTCGTTCATCGCGACGATCGGGATGGCCTCCGTTTGGAACGGCGTAGTCATGTGGTACACAAAGGGCGGCACGCTCGCCCTCGCCAACGACTCCATAATAGGGCTGACGATGGCAAAAATCGGCCGCACGCCGGTCCCGTGGGTCTTTGTGTTCGTCGCGGCTCTGCTCGCCGTTTACAGCACAGTTCTCAACAGGACGCGTTTCGGGAGGAGCGTATTGATGATAGGCGGGAACGCTGGCGCCGCCAGGCTCGCCGGGCTCAACCCCGCAAAGATACGCACTATGCTGTATATCAATACGGGCGCGCTGTCGGCGGTCTGCGGCGTGGTGTTCCTGTCGCTCTCGCGCGCGTTCGTGCCGAAGGGGCTGACGCAGAACACGCCGGAGCTCACGGCGCTCACCGCCACAATACTCGGCGGCGTTTCCTTTATGGGCGGCGCCGGCAAGCTCTCGGGCGCATTTCTCGGGATAATTCTCATCCAGGTCTTGTCATACGCGCTGCAAATACTCAGCCTGCCGCTCTGGATTGTCACAGTCGTAAACGGGCTTCTACTGCTCATCGCGCTGCTGACGGACGCTATTGCGGCAAAAGGGCGTTACGCGCTGAAATCCAAATCACACGCTCCCAAAGCGGAGCAAACGGAAATGTAGGAGGCAAATTACATGAAAAAGACCACGGCCTTTGTGTTGGCACTCGTTATGTGCCTATCCCTGTTCGCCTGCGGGAAGTCCGGCGGGGGCGACGCCACTGACAATTCGGATGCGCCGGTCAATGCCGCCGCGTACCCAAAAGAGGCCGGGTATTTCGACCCCGGATTCGATTATACGCAGTTCAAGAAATTCAAGGTGAAATATCTCATC
>JAITEC010000106.1 GCA_031282225.1 Oscillospiraceae bacterium
TCCGGCGGTCACCTGGCGTCGAATCTCGGCGTCGTGGAGCTCACGGTCGCAATACACAGGGTGTTCGACACGTCGCGCGACAGGTTGATCTTCGACGTGGGTCACCAGTGCTACGTCCACAAAATCCTCACAGGCAGGATGGGGCGGTTCGGGACGCTCCGGCGTCTGCACGGGCTGGCGGGTTTTCCGAAACCGTCGGAGAGCAGGCACGACGCATTTATAGCCGGACACGCGTCAAACTCGATATCGGTGGGACTGGGAATGGCGCGCGCCCGCACGCTGCAAAACCGGGATTACTCTGTTATTTCCGTCATTGGGGACGGGGCGCTCACGGGCGGCCTGGCGTATGAGGCGCTTTGCGACGCGGGTGAGAGCGGGGAGCCTTTCATAATTGTCCTCAACGACAACGGTATGTCAATAAACGGAAACGTAGGCGGGGTAGCCAAGTACTTGTCACGCCAGAGGCTCAAGCCCTCATACGCGAAGTTCAAGCGGCGCTACAGGCGACTGATGGAGATACTGCCGGGCGGCAGGGCGATATACAGGTTTACGCACAGCGTCAAGAGCGCCGTCAAGGAGACCATACTCCATTGCAGCATGTTTGAGGAGATGGGACTGCAGTACTTCGGACCCATCTGGGGGCACGACATAAAAAGGCTCACGGAGGCGCTCGAGTGGGCAAAATCGCAGACGGAGCCCGTGCTGGTGCATGTCATAACGCAAAAGGGCAAGGGGTACGCGTATTCCGAAGAGACGCCGGACAAGTATCACGGAGTCCCGCCGTTTGACGAGGCTTCGGGACTCATATGCTCGCGGGAGGACACGTTTTCCTCCGTTTTCGGCAGAGAGCTTAGCGACATGGCCGCCCGTGACTCGCGCCTGTGCGCGATAACGGCCTCCATGACGGAGGGCGTAGGGCTGACGGATTTTGCCGCCAGATACGCCGGCAGGTTTTTTGACGTTGGCATAGCGGAGGGGCACGCGATGTCAATGGCGGCAGGCCTCGCTGCCTGTGGCCATGTGCCCGTGTTCGCCGTGTACTCGACATTCTTGCAAAGAGCATATGATATGCTCCTGCACGATGTCGGGATCATGAATTTACACGTTGTCGTCTGCGTGGATCGCGCGGGGCTCGTAGCTGGCGACGGAGAGACGCACCAAGGCGTGTTTGACGCGTCGCTCTTAGTGACCGCTCCCGGCATGATAGTCCTATGCCCGTCCAGCTTTGCCGAACTGCGCGATATGCTGCGCCATGCCGTCACGGAACTCCGGGGGCCCGTGGCCGTGCGCTACCCGCGCGGGGGGCAGGGCGCGTACGCACTCGGGGGTTCCGCCGCGTCGCTAATTGTCAGGCAGGGCGCGGACATCACCGTGGTTACGTACGGAATAATGATAAACGTAGCGCTGGAGGCGGCGGCAATACTCCAAAACGGCGGGGTGTCGGCGGAAATAATAAAGCTGGGGCGCATTAACCCGCTGAGTCTCGGCGATACGGAGGCATCCGTGAAAAAGACCGGCAGGCTCCTCGTCTTGGAGGACAGCGCGGCTCCCGGCTGCGTAGGCGAGCGCATTGCGGCAAAACTGGCGATATCCGGCACTGTCCCCGGAAGTGTGACGCTGCTGAACACGGGCCATGGATACATACCGTGCGGCACGCTGACCCAGCTGCGCGAATATTGCGGGTTAGATGCCACAAACGTGGCGCGCGCGGCGTTCGCGGCAGTTGGGCGGAGTGTGTCGTGAGCCGGGTTAGACTGGATATCCTGCTAATGAGGCGGGGGATGTTCGACAGCCGCGAGAGGGCTCGGGCCGCCATAATGAGCGGCGAGATATTCGTGGACGGGCGCAGAGCGGCAAAGCCTGGCGACGCCATTGACGAGGGGCTCCCGGTGGAATATCGCGGCGGGCGGAAATACGTGAGCCGTGGCGGGCTAAAGCTCGAAAAAGCGCTCGACTTTTTCGGGGTCGTGCCGCAAGGGCGCGTGTGCCTGGACTGCGGCGCATCCACGGGGGGGTTTACGGACTGCCTGTTACAGCGCGGCGCCGCGCGCGTCTACGCCGTAGACGTCGGGTACGGGCAGCTCGCGTGGAGCCTGCGGACCGACGGGCGCGTAACGGTGATCGAGCGCACGAATGCGAGATATATCACGCAGGAGATTATACCAGAAAAGATAGATATAGCCGTGGCGGACGTGTCGTTCATATCGCTCTCGCTCGTGCTGCCGGCTGTGCGTCCCCTCGTTGCGGAGGGAGGCGAGGCCGTGTGCCTCATAAAGCCGCAGTTTGAGGCGGGGCGCGACAAGGTGGGCAAGCGCGGCGTAGTACGGGACGCGCAGACACACATTGAAGTCCTGCGCGGCTTTGCGTCCGGCGCCCGGGGCGCGGGATTTGCGCTGCGCGGGCTCACGTTTTCGCCGATAAAAGGCCCCGGCGGCAACATAGAGTACCTGGGGTTGCTGGCAGCGGGCGGAGGAGAAGGCGACGGTATCGATATCGCCGAGACGGTGCGGCTTGCGCACGCCGAGCTCGGCTGAACGCGGGAGGGGGGTGACCCGAGTGAAAAAAATAGTCCTGTGCCC
>JAITEC010000147.1 GCA_031282225.1 Oscillospiraceae bacterium
CAAGTTCCCTGTGGAAACGGGGGTCGGACTCCTGTATGTCGTGCGTCATCTCGTGCATGGCGACGGCGAGAATCGCGCCGTCGGTGCCGAGACGCGACGCGTTGAGGTTGATCTCGCGCGTGGCGGGATCGTACCACGCGTTGATCCCGGAGCGGCGCACGGCGTCGCTCGCACCCTCCGGCGCCTGAAGGCCCTCGACGTAGTTTATCTTGACGCCCGTGACTTCCACAAGCCTCCCCAGCGTGCGCGCGGCGGCGGCCGGGAGCTGCGCGGGGCGCGCGGTCTCCAATTGCTCCGCTGATTGCGCCTGTTGTCGCCCTGCGGGCAATTGCTGCGCCTGTTGCGCGCGCAGGAGTGCGTCAGCTATGGCGTCCCTGTCCACGTCGTTTAGCGCGGGATCTTCCAGTATTTGCGCCGCCGCGTCCATCTGAGCGTCCGTTACGGTCGCGCGCCCCACCAGGTCGATGACGCGGCGCGCCATGTCCGTGGGCGCGTTGACAGGGGCGCCGTTTTGTGGCGCGTTCGGGGAGGCAACAGAGGATTGCGCGCGGCTGCTTTCCGGCGCGCGCGCCGGAGTGCTCGCCATATCGGCGATTTGCGGGTTTCCTGTTCGTGCGCTTGTTTCCGCAGGCGCCGCCGCCTCGGCTCTCGCGAGCAGCGTGGACAAGGCGTTGCCCAGCCGCACCTTGTTCGCGTTGCTTAGTCCCTTTTCTTCCAGCCCTTGCACAATGCCGGCGTATGCCGCCGCGTCGACGCCTGTCGGAGCCGCGTTGGCGCCCATTTCCCGCATGATCTGAGTTGTCATCCGGTTTTGGTCGACGGCAGTCGCGCCCATGCTCGCGAGGGTGCCGGCGCCGCCGAGCACCGCGCCGATGACCGCGCCCAGCCCGGCGTCCGTGGCGACCTGTGACCAATCGAGCGCGGCCTCGGGGTCGACGCCGGACAGGCGCAGCAAGAACGGGTCGGATATCGCGGACACGGCCTCCTCCACGCCCTCGCCCGCGGCGCCGGCGAGGTTGCGCACGCCCGTGGGGAGCGCGGACGTTATGCCCCGGTCGAGGTAGGCCGCCAGCTTCGTGGCGGCGGCGGCCACGCGTGGACCCGCCTTGCCCGCCACGCCGCGCGCTATCGCGCCCGCGCCCTTGATGAGCGCCCCGCCCAGGAGCTCGGTGCCCACCTCGACGCCGCCCGAGAGGATGCCGTACCGCGTGGCGTCCTCCAGCCCCGCGCCTTGCGCCATGGCGCCTGCCGTGGCGTTGCCCGCGGCGCCCGCGCCCATCGCGGCAAGCCCCAAGCCCGGCACGGCGGCGTTGGCCAAAATCGCCGGGACTTGGCCGCCTATGGCGTCCGCAATCATGCCAACGCCTTTTTTTGTATCCGGCATATAGTCCTCGGCGTACTTGTCGTTGATCTCCCGGTCTATGCCGACGGTCCATGCCCCCGCAGTGGACATTATCTCGCCCCTCAGTTTGTCCACATCGCCGGACACATTGAGCGCATTATTCGCAAAGTTTTTCGCGCCTAGCGCGCCCGCGATGGGCGCGACGATGTTACGCACGTTTTTGGAGGCTGCGCCCAGCGCCAAGTTGGGGATCCCCGAACCTATCCCTATAGCTAACTTTTCCGTTCCGGCGGTCAGCTTGTCAAGGGCGTAGCCCAAGTAGCCGGTGTCGAGCCCGTACTCCTTGCGCTTGGCGTCCAGGACTTTTGCGGCCTCGTCCATCGCTTTTTTTGCCGCGTCCACTGCGGCTCTCGCCGGCGCCATCGCCGGACCCGCGCTACCGCGTGAGTCATTGCTTATCGGCACTATGGCGTCGTAGGCCGCTTTGGCCGCGTCGTAGGCTTCCTTTGCGGCGACAAGCTCCGTGGCGTCGCGACCGGCGGCGGTGCCGGTTGCGGCGGACGGCGGGGATGTCACCGCTTTGGTGATGGCGTCGACTAAGTTTGTCTTCGCAAACCCGGCCTGTGTGGCCTTGGAAAGCATCTGTTCTTGCTGTCTGGCCGCCCGCTCCCGCTCCCGCCGCCGCGTTCCTGCGGTGGTGCCGGTCGCCCCGAGGATCGCGCCCAGCTCGTCGGGGGAATACGCGCGCTCGGCAGGCGTGGAGACTGCGCCGCCGGTGACCGCCGCCACGCTTGGCGTATCAGCGGTTGTGCTGCGAGCCATGGCGCGCAGCGCGGCCGCCACGTCTTGCTTTTGCTGGGTGATTGGCATTGTCGCACCTCCCTTGCCCGACGGCTACTTGCCCGCGGCTAAGTACTTGCGCAGTCCGGCTTTGCTTGCGTCGTTATCCGAGCCCGAGTCGATGATCGCCGAGATCTCGCTACTCGTCAGGCTTCTCCCCGCGCCTATGGCCTCCTCCAGTAGCGCGTACGCGGAGCCCGGGCGTGTGTCAAACATGCCTTGTGTCCCGTCGCTATAGACGACATGGCGCTGCTGCAGCGCCCCGTTGTCGGTCTCTTCTTGCACGACGACTGAGGAGCCGCCCGTTGCGGGCGGGTTCGTCGCGGGCTGCTCGGTGGCGGGCGCCGTTGCGGCGGGCGGCTCCAGCAGCGTGCTCGGCGTGCCGGTACCGCCGCCGGAGCCGCCGCTGCCAGAGCCGGAGCCGCCGTTGTAGTAGTTGGCCGCTTGGGCGTCTGAGAGTGCCTGCAAGCGCGCCAGGTCGGCAATGGCCAGCTCGTTTTCGAACGCCTGTTGCGCCTGCTCGTACTGCGCGGGCGAGAGCGCTGTGCCGTCGGCGTTGCGGTAGGTGGACGACCACTCGGCAAACGCTTGCTGCCGCTCGGCCAGCGCGCGGTTCCACGCCGTCTCGTCGGCGTATCGCGCGTCGGCGATCCAATCCCTGTTGAGCAGGTACTGGAAGTTGCGGTCTTGCAAGAAATTGTCCTTGTTTTGCGCGTACTGCCACTCATATAGCGCGGTGTCGTAGTCGCGCTGGTCTGCGCCCCTGGCGTAGGCGTCGGACTCGTACTGGCGTATGGCGTCGAGGCCCGTGACCTCGCGCCCGTATAGGTTTTGTATGATGGCGGGTATCGCGTCGTAGAGCTCTCCATATATCTGGTTGGCTCCCTGCGCTATCGCCGAGGCCGTCCCGGAGCTGGCGATACCGGTACTCCCGCTCAGCGTGCCTTTGGTGTTGTTGATATACCGCAATAGCTCTAAATAATTGTTTTTGTTCGCGGCCTGGTACTCCGGTGAGTTGTAAAGCTGCGCCAACGCGTCGTCGTTAAAGTTGACGACGCTGTTAGTCTGCTGCTCCAACGCGTTGCTGCTGCTCACCGGGTCTGACGAGTATGGGCTGAACTGGTAGGGGTACGTGTACGCGCCCTGCACGAGGCCGGGGTTGGTCGTGTCCCATTTGCCCGACTCCATCGTGGAGTACCGGGCCGTGGCGGGGTCCTGCCCTGCCATAGTCCCGTCGGTCTCGGGCGATATGCCGTACATATCCAGCCACGCGTCAATGTTGGCTGAGCGCTCGCTCCCGTTGTAGAGCATGGGGTCGCTGATCAGCCCGTTGGTGTCCGCCGCTATCGAGTGGGCGGAGATGGTGGCGGCGTCCATCTTGGCTTGCGCGGCAGCCATGGCCGCCATGTCGCCGCGTTTTTTGGCGTCGTTGTACTCGGCTTGCGCGGCGTACCAATCTGTCGTGGAGGCGGTGATGCTGGACGCGATCCGAGTCGCCTCCCGGACGCCCGCGTCGTTAAGTGCGCCCGACGATACCAGCCCGGCGAGCTGCCCCAGTAGAGTGTTGCTTGAGAGGGACTCCGTGGCGGTGGCCGCGCCGCCCAGCGCGGAGGCGCCGGAGGTGTTTGCGCCGTACAAAGAGTATGTACCCGTGGAGGGGTTGAGTCCGGTCGGGCTGCCTTGCGACACGATGTTGATTCCGGTGGTGGGGTAGGCAGTTTGCGACGACTGAGCGACGACTGAGCGGCGGTCTGGGCGGTGGGCTGGGCGGAGACGGTGCCCGGCGTGCTCGCGTAGGGTATCGCGCCCGTGGCGGACTGCGACGTGGACACGGCTTGCATCGTCTTGCCGCTGGCGTCCGTCCACGTGATGGGCGTGCCGGCCGCGCTGGACGCCGCGAGCTTTTGCTCGCGGGCGGCGCGCGCCTGGTTTGCGAGAGTGGTGTTGCCGGTCTGTAGGGCGTAGTTGACCACCGCCTGGAATCCGCCCTGGTTGTAAGCGTCGGCTATCGCCTTGTTGCTGGAGTTGGCGTACTGCGCGCCCAACGCCGTGGATGTGGGCGCGGGCGCGGGCGTGGGTGTGGGTGTGGGCGTGGGTGTGGAGGTCTTGGCGGCGGATTGTGCGGTGGACGCCGTCGCGCCTGCCAGCGCCGAGACCACGGTGGGGAGCGCCGCAATGACGGAGCTCAGCCATGGGTTAGTTGCCATAGATATGTGCCCTCCTGTCGTAAGAAATGCTACGTTTATCGTCTTACGACAGATATAGCACAATTGCGCGGCAAATGTAATGACTTGTTTTGGCCGCAAAAAAGCCACTCCCCGCCGCAAAAGCCCTTGACAATTGCGGCGGGGAGTGGTTTAATATGGGCGGAAGGCAAGCCCGAACGGCTCGCCCTAAATAGCTGCTATTGGAAATAGCCGCACTCTTGGTCGGGGGGCGGCTATTTTCGTTTGTCTATGTAATCGAGCGCCGCGATGATGAGCGCCGCAATGGCGAGCAACATCATGTGTGCTTCATACCTCGACATGCGCATCCCCCCTTTCGGGGGGCGAACCGTCCCGCTGCCTTCCGCAGTTGGTATGCTATACCACCTGCGGTGGCTCTGTCAAGTCGCGCCGTGCCGCGAGGGGGGCGCGTGTCATCGGGGGCGAATACGCACCAAAAATCAAGGAGACGGCAGCCAGCGGATCAGGGATGCTTTCCTATTCAGATATTTTGCGTCGCGAGCGTAAGCGAGCTGTGCAAAGTCGCGTGTCAGGTCGGAGGGCTTTGCCCGACGACCGCAAATTCAAATGAGCCGTTGGCTCCCAAATGAATGGACAGCCGAAGCTGTCCATTCATTTTGGTCGGAGTGGTGGGATTCGAACCCACGGCCTCATGGTCCCGAACCATGCGCGATACCAAGCTTCGCCACACCCCGGTGCTCGGCGTTTCGGACGCCGGAAGCT
>JAITEC010000190.1 GCA_031282225.1 Oscillospiraceae bacterium
CTTCGTATCTCGCTCCGTTCCGACGCCGCAGCTGCACATCTCGCGCTTTTGCCTGTATCCCACGAGGGATCTCTCCGGCGAGCCGGCGGACGGGACATTGGCTCCGTGCGCCGGCGTCATACTGTCCGGCGGCTTCTTATATATATACAGCGGGCACAGCAGGGCGTCCGCCGCCATAAGGGCGGGCGCCCCGTTCATCCAGTGCAGCCTGCTCGCGGCTGGCGGCGATATGCTTGACTCGGGCCCGACGGTCGACGAATACGCAGGCGATAATTTCACCCTGCCCTTGGCACGCGCGTGGGCCGATATCCACGGATTCGGCTATTATTCGTACCCGCTATAGCCTGTCACCACGGGAAGAACGGCATTATTCGCTGCTCGGGGTACTCCTGCCCCGGCTCGTCCGTCTCCACCTGCTGCCGGCCCGATGTCTCGTCCTCGTCAAACGTCACTGTGAGCACAAGCGTCTCGCCGGCGCGGTAGACCGTCAGCTCCGCCTCGTCGCCCGCTTTATACTGTTTTTTCGCGTAAGTGAGGGTCTCGCTGGATGTCACCTCCGCGTCGTCGAGCTTTGTTATGATATCGCCCACCCGTAGCCCTGCCGTCTCAGCGCACGAACCGGGCACCACTTCCGTGACATATGCGCCCTCCACCAGGTTGAAGTACTCAGCCCTCACGGCGTCAACAGTCCTGACGGTTATCCCGAAATACGCCTTGCCCGATATATACCCGTTTGTTATCAGCTGTTCCGCGAGTTCTACGGCATCGTTTATCGGTATGGCAAAGCCCAGGCCCTCTACGCCGATGTCCTTGTACTTAGCTGAGACTATCCCTATGACATCTCCCTTGGCGTCGTAGACCGGCCCGCCGGAATTTCCGCTGTTGACGGCGGCGCTAATTTGGAACATCCTTATGCTCGTATTGTTGTCTACTGTTATCACCCTGTCCAGCGCGGAGATGATGCCGTCCGTCATTGTGTAGTCCAACTGCCCCAGCGGGTCGCCCACGGTGTACACTTTATCGCCCACGCGCATGGCGCCGCTGTCGCCCATGGACACCGCGCCCAGCCCCTGGGCTCCTATCTTCAGCACCGCGATGTCATTGTCCTTCTCAAACCCCACAATTTCCGCTTCGTACCGCGTGCCGTCCTGCGTGAAGACCGCCAGTTCGTATCCATATGTGTACGCCGCCTCTATGACATGATGGTTCGTGAGGATATAGCCGTCGTTTGAGATGATAAATCCGGAGCCCGAGGCCACGGTGCCGGAATCCCCGGAGTAGCCGTAGCGATTGCCTGCCGGCGCCTCTGTCTTAACCCCCACCACTTGGTTGCGCGCCATCTCATATATAGACTGCGGCGCCATGTCGCCGTCGTCCGCCATGAGGACCGTCCGTCCGCTCTCCTGCGGCTGCGGCGTCGCCGTATTTGGCGGGGTGCCTAAAACCACCGTATTGGCGGCCGGCGGGATCTTGAAGTTGCTCAGCCTGTACTCCGTCACGCCATAAGCCGCCGCGCCGCCGAGCAGCAGGCATACGAGCGCCAGGCACGCGGCTTTAATGATCCCAGCTCGGCGCGTCACGCGCGGGGTCTCGGCGTTTTTCGCGCCGCGCCTGCGGTCACGCCCGTACCGCGGGCGCCGCGAATAGTCCGCCGGATTGGGTATCCCCGGCGAATACGCGCTCATCTCGCCGACCGGCGCTTCGCGGTAATCCGGCTCGCTCCACTCACGCGCGGGCTCCTCCGCCGCCGGGGCGCGCGGAGGGAGTTGCGCGCCCGCCTCTTGCGTCCGCTCCCCCCCCACATACGGGCGGGCGCCCTCAGGGACCTTTTGGGACGCGCCTCGCGCCACGCCTTCCGGAGCGCCCGTGTAAGGCACTCCCGTGTAAGGGTGGGGCCACGCAGCGCTGCCGGGAGCCATGTATTCAGTTTTGCGCTCCTGCGGCTGCCCGTCCGCCGATATGCGGCCACCGTCGCGCGCGTCGCCATTTCCGTCGTAGTTGTAAAACATAAAGATGCCTCCTTTTATTATTTTATGCCATGCGTTAATGATAGCGTATCTTTATGTACATTGCATGAACAGTTTGCGAAAATTTTTTTAAAAATTAAATTGCCATCCGGTTCATTCGAAATAACTCAAATAACTCTCGGCGGCATCGACTTTTCCCACGGCCGAGAAGGACATGAGCGAACGGTCCGCCAGGCATGAAGCGGCTCGCAGCACATCGTCGGCCGTCACGCCGTCGTATCGCGCTATGGCCTCATCCGGCGTGTCCGCGCCCCCGAAATACATCTCCCCGCGAGCCAAGGCGTTTATGCGCGCTGCGGTCGACTCCGTGCCGAGCAAAATATTGGTTTTTACCTGCTCGCGCGCGCAGGCGAGCTCCTCTTCAGTCACGCCTCCCAACGCAAATTTCGCCAGTTCCTCCGATATGACGCGCAGCGCCTCGCCCTGCGTCTGGCGCCCGAGCGCGGCATACACCGAAAAAAGTCCCGTGTCGCGGTAGCCAGACACATACGAGTACACGCTGTAGCACAGCCCCCTGTCCTCCCGCACGGACTGAAACAGCCTCGAAGACATGCCGCCGCCCAGTATGTCCGACGCCAGGTGCAGCGCGCAGCGGTGCTCGTCCGCAATGCCCGGGCACGGAAAAGCCACGCAGAAGTGGTTTTGCTCCAGGTTCTTCCGCTTGACGGCAACCGAGGACGCGTAGCGCGCCTGCGGCACCGCAGCGCCGCGCCCGGGCGCAAACGCGGAGAATATATCCGCTATGCAGTCAATATCCCCCGGGGTATAGCTGCCCGCCAGCGCAACTACAATGTCGCCCCCCAGATAGCGGCGCGACATACTCTCCCGCAAAAATTCGCCCGTCATTTTCGTCAGCGCGGGCCGCTTCCCCAAGATGGGCCGGGAGAGGGCGTTGCCCTTGAAGACGGCGGATAACAGCCTATCGGACACGAGTTCCTCCGGCGTGTCCTCATACATGTCGATCTCCTCGAATATGACGCCGCGCTCGTTTGCGACGTCCGGCTCGTCGAAGCGCGAGTTTTGCAGCATGTCGCCAAGGATGTCCGCCATTTCGCGCAAGCGCGTGTCGAGGGTGCGTCCGTGGAAACACGTGTACTCGCGCGTGGTGAAAGCGTCTATCTGTCCGCCCAGTGCGTCCATTTGCGCCGCGAGCGTCGATGCAGAACGCCTCGGCGTGCCTTTGAACACCATGTGCTCTATAAAGTGCGACGCCCCCGCCTCGGAGGCGCGCTCGTGCCGTGAGCCAGAGGCGACCCACACGCCGAGCGCCGCCGAGCGCGCCCCGGGGTCGCGCTCGTGAAGCAGGCGCGCCCCGTTAGGCAGTACGAGCCTTTCGTATCGCGCGCCCCGGAGCTGCGGTATATTATTCAAACCTGTCTATCGGCAGGCCTTTTGACTGTCGCTCGCGCACGGCGTCGCGGCGGGAGAGGTTCACGCGGCCACGGTCGTCTATCTCCATGACCTTTACCCATGTCATGTCGCCCTCGTTCAATACGTCCTCGACCTTTTCAACGCGCCGGTTTTCGAGCTTTGATATGTGAACCATGCCGTCCTTGCCCGGAACAAGCTCCACGAAAGCGCCTATCGGGATGACGCGCACTACCTTGCCGTAGTACAGCGCGCCCACCTCGGGAACGAACACGATGTCGTCGAGTATCTTCTTCGCGGCGCGGCACGCATCCATGTCCACCGACGCTATAAACACGCTGCCGTCGTCCTCTATGTCTATCTTGACACCGGTATCCGCGCATATCTTCTGTATGACCTTGCCTCCCGAGCCTATCACCTCGCGTATCTTGTCCGGGTGTATCTTCATGGTGATCATCTTGGGCGCCGAGGGCGCGAGTTCCTCGCGCGGGCCAGATATGGCGGCGAGCATTATCTCGTCGATTATGGCAATTCGCGCCTGGCGAGTCGTCTCAAACGCCGACTTTATGACGGCTGGGATGAGCCCGTCGTTCTTCAAGTCCATCTGTATGGCAGTTATGCCCTTCTTCGTGCCGCCTACCTTGAAGTCCATCTCGCCGTGGAAGTCTTCGACGCCTTGGATGTCTATGAACGTCGTCCAGTCGTCGCCGTCGGATATCAGTCCGCACGATATGCCCGCCACCGGCGCTTTGATGGGCACGCCCGCATCCATTAGCGCCAGCGTCGAGCCGCAAATGGAGCCCTGCGACGTGGACCCGTTCGACGAGAGCACGTCCGACACCACGCGTATGGCGTACGGGAATTCCTCGACGTCGGGCAGGACGGGTTCCAGCGCCTTTTCCGCGAGCGCGCCGTGCCCGTACTCGCGGCGCGACGTCGAGCGGCTGCCGCGCGCCTCGCCCACGGAGTACGACGGGAAGTTGTAGTGGTGCATATACCGCTTCGAGTCCTCTTCGTATATCGTGTCGAGTTTTTGCGCGCTGGATATGGTGCTCAGCGTCGCCACGGAGAGCACTTGGGTCTGCCCGCGCGTGAACAGGCCCGACCCGTGGACACGCGGGATGACGCCGACCTCTGCGGCGAGCGGGCGTATCTCG
>JAITEC010000004.1 GCA_031282225.1 Oscillospiraceae bacterium
ATGATCGAGGCGATCGGCCGGCTCATCCCCGGCGTCGTCGGCAACCCGGAGTCGCTCGTGGAGGAGAGCCACGAAAACGGCCTGCTCGAGTACCCCAGCTACACCAAGCCCGCGCAGTGGCGCGGCCACGAGGTGCCGCCCGTGCTGCTGTCGGGCGACCACGCGCGCATTGAGAAATGGCGCCGCGAGGAGTCGCTAAAACGCACAGCCCAGCGCCGCCCCGACATGTACGAAAAGCTACCGTAGAAATAGTGCGGTTGTAACTAAATAGTATTAAGTTGTCATATGAAGTTGCTTTTTTTTCGTTGATAATATCCGCATCTATGTTTGCGCTATATGCCTGCTCGAGAACTTTTCCGGAGCAAACGATTTCTTCTGTACCGAGCGAACCGGCGGCGGAAGCGCCGTCCGGTTCGCCCGGTACAGAACTGTTGCCGGTACCGTCGATTGTACCGCCCGTATCGCAAACGCCTGAAAGGATTTATATGTAGGAGGGGAGCAATTTCCCGATTTGTCCCCGCTTGCTGTTCTGCCCAATCTAGAAGCGCTGAGAATTTCCGGCGCCCTGCTCGACGACATCTCGCCGCTCGCGCGTCTCACGGGGCTTGAAATCCTCGACCTATGCTACAACAATATAACAGATACCTCCCCGCTGACGGGACTGCCCGAAAGCGTCGATCTGCGCTTGGACGGCAACCCTGCCGTAGCGCGTAGGTAAGGGATACGGTATGCCGTGTCCCTTATCCCCTGTTCGTGTGCCATAGCCCTACCGCCGCCTTTATAAAGCCGTTAAACAGCGGGTGGACGCGGTTGGGTCGGCTGCGGAGCTCGGGGTGGAACTGCACGCCCACGAACCACGGGTGATCCGCCAGTTCCATTATCTCAACGAGGCTGCCGTCCGGCGACAACCCGGAGAACACCATCCCAAACGACTCGAACAACCCCCTGTAGTCGTTGTTGAACTCATAGCGGTGCCTGTGCCGCTCCGATATCTCGTCCGCGCCGTACATTGCGGCAACGCGGCTGCCCGCCCGGAGCGAACAGGGGTATTTTCCGAGGCGCATCGTGCCGCCCTTTTTTGTTATCCCCACCTGGTCTGGCATCAGGTCGATAACGGGGTACTTTGTCAGCTCGTTTATCTCCGATGAGTTGGCGTTGTCCAGCCCCGCCGCGTTGCGGGCGAACTCAATGACGGCCATGTGCATGCCGTAGCATATCCCAAAATACGGCACCTTGTTCTCCCGCGCGTACCTCGCGGCCGATATCATCCCCTCCACGCCGCGCGATCCGAACCCGCCCGGCACCAAGACGCCTTGGCAGCCCGCCAACATTTCGTGGGCGGCGGCATCCGTGAGCGTCTCGGAGTCCACCCACTTTATATCCACGACGGCGTCGTTCTCGGTTCCGCCGTGCGACAGCGACTCCACTATGCTCAAATAGGAGTCGTGCAACTCCGTATACTTCCCCACCAGGGCGATTGTCACCCGCCCGGAGGCGTTGCGAGTCCGCTCTACCATTGCGCGCCACTCGCGCAGGTCAGGCTCCGGCAGCCGCAGGCCCAACTTGCGGCATACCGCCCTGTCGAGACCCTCGTCCGCCAGCAACAGCGGGACCTCGTACAGCGACTGGGCAGTGAGGTTCTGTATGACGCAATACGGCTCCACGTTGCAAAACAGCGATATCTTGTCCCGCACTTCGCGCGTCACGGGTTTGTCGCACCGGCACACGAGTATGTCCGGCTGTATGCCCACGGACAAGAGCTCTTTCACCGAGTGTTGCGTCGGTTTCGATTTCAGCTCGTCCGAGCCCGGAATGGAGACTATGAGCGACACGTGGATGAACAGCGTGTTGTCGCGCCCGCGCTGGCGGGCCACCTGGCGTATCGCTTCCAAATACGGCTGGCTCTCTATGTCTCCCACCGTGCCGCCTATCTCCGTTATAACCACGTCTATGTCATCACCGTCGAGCCGATATATGCGCGTCTTTATCTCGTCGGTTATGTGCGGGATTATCTGCACGGTGCGCCCGAGGTAGTCGCCGCCGCGCTCGCGGTTGAGCACTGTCCAATATATCTTTCCGGAACTCACCGACGAGTCTCCCGTCAGGCTCTCGTCTACGAAGCGCTCGTAGTGCCCCAGGTCGAGGTCGGTCTCCGCGCCGTCGTCCGTCACAAACACCTCCCCGTGCTGGTAGGGGTTCATTGTGCCGGGGTCAACATTGAAGTACGGGTCGAATTTCTGCAGCGTGACGCGCAGCCCCCGCTGCTTGAGCAGCCTCCCGAGCGACGCCGCGCATATGCCTTTTCCAAGGCCCGAGACGACGCCCCCCGTGACGAAAATATGCTTTGTGGCCATAGAGCACCCCTTGTATGAATTGTGATTTATTTGCGGAGGAATTGTTTTTCCAGTGACGATTGGGTCAGTTCGACGGCGACAGGTCGGCCGTGCGGGCAGTAGCGCACCTCGCCGGAGAACACTCGCTTTGCCAGCGCCTCGAGTTCCAAGGCGTCGTGCCGACGCCCGGCCTTGATGGCGGACTTGCACGCGAGCGTCCGCAGTACCGCGTCGCGCCGCGCGTCCTCGTCCATGCCCCCGGCGCGCAGCTGCTCGCATATCTCCTCGAGTGCCGCGCGCGCGTCGCCCACGTCCATATCGGACGGGAGGGCGCGTATCGCCAGGGTATCCTCGCCAAAGCTCTCCGCCTCGAACCCGAGCGCCTCCAAGGCGCCTGCGTTCTCCAGGAGCAGCTGTACGTCGCGCGCGCCGTACCGGAATATCAGCGGCGTTATGAGCGCCTGTGGCATGGCCGCGTATCCCTCCGCTTTCATCGCGTCAAAGTTCACGCGCTCGTGCGCCGCGTGTTTGTCTATCAGCCACAGCGATGACTTGTATTCGGCCACTATATATGTGTCCAGCGCCTCTCCAATGACCCTGTAGTCCGCAGCTTGCGGCATGCACTGCATCTGTGCGGGGGCGCCCGGCGCCTCGCCCGGCCATTCGAGCCGGACATCTCTGTCGCGCGGCGCCGGAGAGCGGCGCGCGGCGTCCCTGGCATCGGCCTGTGTCGCTATGTAAACGCGCTCCGGCTCCCCCACGCCTGCGCTCTCCTGTGGCGGCGGATATTGCGCCCGGCTCCCCTCCCGCGATGCGGCGGTCGGCGCGGGGGGTGGCGCCCCGGCCAGTTCCCGCGTGCGCGCGGATACGGCTGGAACCGCTCCCGCACCGCCGCCGTCCAGCGCCGCGAGCGCCGCCAGCCGCACGGCGCTAAACACGCTCTTCTCGTACAAGAACCTCACCTCCGTCTTCGCGGGGTGCACGTTCACGTCCACCAGGTTGGCAGCGAGCGTTATATATAGCACGCACGCGGGGAACCTCCCGGAGAACAGCGAATTGCTGTACGCCTGTTCCAGCGCCGCCTGGAGCGTCTTCGACTTTACGCAGCGCCCGTTTACAAAAAAATACTGGTGCCCCCTGTTGCCGCGGGCGGCACCGGGCATAGACACAAAGCCCGTGACCTCCACGCCGTCGTATGACGACCGGCATCTCGTGAGCCCGGCGGCGAATTCGCGCCCGAATACGGTGTACACGCACGATTCGGCGCGCCCGTCGCCCGGCGTGTGGCACTCCTCCCTCCCGTCCTTTATGTACTTCACCGAAACGGAAGGCCGGCTCAACGCGCAGGAGATTATGGCGGCGGTCACGGCGGAGCCCTCCGCCCTGTCCGTCTTCATGAACTTGAGCCGAGCCGGCGTGTTGAAAAACAGATCCCTCACAATGACCGTGGTGCCCTCGGGGCACCCGGCAGGTTCGGCGCCCGACGGCGCCCCGCCCTCGAGCGTGAGCGCCGTTCCCTCGTCCGCGCCGCGCTCGCGCGTGAGCACCTCCACCCTCGACACCGACGCTATGGCGGCCAGCGCCTCTCCCCTGAATCCCAGCGTCCCTATCGCCTCCAGGCCGCGCTCGTCGCGCAGCTTGCTTGTGGCGTGCCGCAGGAATGCCGTGCGCACGTCCCCGCGCGCCATGCCGCAACCGTCGTCGGTCACGCGCATATACGACATCCCGCCGTTTTTTATCTCCGCCGTCACGGCACTCGCCCCCGCGTCTATGGCGTTCTCAACGAGTTCTTTTATCACCGACGACGGCCTCTCCACGACCTCCCCCGCCGCAATTAGATCCGCCACATGCGGATCGAGCTCAATTATTTTCAACTGTCAATTCTCAATTCTAAGTTCTAAGTTCTAAGTTCTAAATTATCTATACATACGCGTAAGTCCCTTGACGTTCACGGGGTCAACGTCCATTATGGCCACATCCCCCGCCGTGCACTCGATATTCGTGACGTCGGCGAGCGTGTGCATGAGCCCCACGTCGCCGATTACGCGCGCGCGCTGTCCGTTTATCTTCACGCCGAGGCGGCGTGTCCGCCTTAAAAGGTCCGCAATGCGCGGCCTCCCGCCCGTTAGTTCCACACCGAAGCCGTGGTAATATCCCACGGACATAACGGCGATCTTCGTCGGTTTCCCGAGCTTTACCCCGCGCTCGCCGCCGATCGTGTGTCCCTTTGGAAACCACCCTACCTCCTCTATGCCCGCCTCGATATAGCCTACCTTTGCAAGGCCGGGCGCCGCCTTGCCCGGCACCCGGCCAGAGAGCGCATCCCCAACGCGCACGGCGTCCATCGAGTCGAGTTCGTACTTAAACAGCGCAGCGCTGTCATAGGCGTGCGCCAGCCCCGGCTCAAACCCCATGTCGGACAGCTTGTCCAGCACGGAGTTAAACGTATCCAACTGCGCCAGCGTCGTTTTTTTGCTCCTCCACGACGCGGAGAACGTTGTGAACGTCCCCACAACGGCGACGCTCGAAAGGTATTTATATATAGACGCTATCTGCTCGGTCTCGGTTGGCATGAAACCGTAACGCCCGAGGCCCGTGTCTATCTTTATCTGAGCCTCCGCCACGACGCCGCGCGACTCGGCGATGCCGTTGAGCGCCACGGCCGCCTCGTATGAGCCTATGGTGCATATCACGCTGAGTTCTATGAGCTTTGCCAGCTCGTCTGGGTCGGCCGTGCTCCTGAGCATCATGAGGCGCTCCTCGGTCAGTCCCTGCCTCCTGAGCGTGTCGGCATCGGACGGATCCGAGATGGCAAAGCTGCGTATCCCCTCGCCGTGCAGTAGCCGCGCTATCTCTATCAGACCCATACCGTAGGCGTTCGCGCTCAGATCCGCGTATATCTCCACACCGCCCGCCCGCTCTTTTACCTCCTTTAGGTTGTTACGCACGACGCGCCTGTCTATAACAAGATTCTTCACGGCAATCCCAGCCCCTTTTGTCTATGAGATATATCTGCGCCGCCACAATTATACCTCATATCGCCGGCAATTACCAATTAAAATTTTTATGACAACTTTTATATATAGCGGGACATCTCGCTGCGCAGCCGCAAGATTATGCGTTTTTCTATGCGGCTGATGTACGACTGCGAAATGCCCATTATGTCTGCCACCTCTTTTTGCGTCCGCTCCCTGTCCCCGCCGAGGCCAAAACGCATGGATATGATCTCGCGCTCGCGCCGGGTGAGTTTCCCCAGGGCGTCCGCCAGCAGCTTTTTGTCCACGTCGTCCTCCAGCGGGCGCATGATCACGTCGGCCTCGGTCCCCAATATGTCCGAGAGCAGCAGCTCGTTACCGTCCCAGTCCGTGCTCAGCGGCTCGTCTATCGACACCTCCGCGCGCCTGTTTACGGCTTTGCGCAAAAACATCAGTATCTCGTTTTCAATGCAGCGCGAGGCGTATGTGGCGAGCTTTATGTTCTTGTCGGCATCGTATGTGTTGATGGCCTTTATGAGGCCTATTGTGCCTATGGATATTAGATCCTCTATATTGACCCCCGTGTTCTCGAACCGCTTGGATTTATTGTCTACGAGGCGCTAGTTCCGCTCTATGAGAGTCTGCTTCGCCTCGTGCGAACCCACGGAGAGCATGGCTATGTATATAGACTCCTCCTCTCGGCTCAGCGGAGGCGGCAGCGCGTCCGCCCCCCCGATGTACATCACGCCCCTGGGCGGCGCTATCCGCGCCAGCAAGCGCCTCACCTTTGCTATAATCGCGTTTATCGGAAACATCTTATCATCCCTTTCGCTGCGCCTGTGGCACAAAATGGCGCCGTCAGTTCCCGGCGGGCATCAGCGCCGAATACACGCCGTTGTCGGATACGCTGTTCGGCGAGACAGCTATGAGCATTCCGCTCCGCGCGGCGCCGTCAACCTCTACCGCGTCGGGGCGGAACGCGGGCAGCAAGCCTCCGGCGACGCCCACGGCACTGTAGGGCACGAGCACGAACCGCATATCGGCGCTCCCCTGCGCGCCAAGTTCCTCCACCGCGCGCGCGGCGCCGCCCTCGCGCATGCCGGACAACACGCGTGACACGCGGTGCGGGAACAGGGGTTTTATCTCCTGCGCGCCTATAACGATCACGCGGCTGCCCGTCATCGGATCCCGCAGGGAACTGCCCGTGTCGAGGAGCGCCCTGATGCGCAGTTCCTTCCCGCTCAAACGTATGGTTAGCGTAGCATAACTTTCGGCGCCGGAGCGGGCGGAGCCGCGCATTGCCACCGAGAGCGCCGCGTAGCACACCGCGAACGTCACGAACAGCAGCCTCAGGCTGACCCGCGCCGGGGCACCGCCTGGGGCGAGCCGCGCCACCGCGAGCGCCGCGCCGGCAAACGCCGCAGACGCGGCAAAGAAAACAACCGTGAGGCGCGCGGCGCGGCCGCTCCCCAGAAAAGCCGACGCCGCCATGCCCAAGCCCGCGAGCGCCACGGCGGGCGCCGAGGCGAGCGACCCGCCGGGATATACGGCGACGACTACGGAGTACGCGCCACCCAGCGCCGCCGCAGCCGCCAGCCTCAGCCGCTGCACGGAAGCGTCGCAAATCTTGGCGGATATCAAAAGGAGTATGTAATCTATTGCAAAGTTGAGCAAAAACAGCGTGTCGGCATAGACGACTCTCATAATACCCTCCCAGCGTCGAGTACGCCTATTATAGGCAAGCCGCCCGGAAAATAATGTCAAACGCTGTCGCTGCACCGCCGCCCTGGCAAGGCCGGCATACCGGCGGACATGGCGGCATATATTTCTACGCGAACGCTGTATGAGGTATTATTATGCGTAAACTTTACATGAAAACGCGAAACATGCCGCGCCACGCGCGGACGGCGCTGCGCGGCGCGCTCGCCTCGCTGGCATTGTGCGCCGCTCTGCGGCTGTGCGGCGCGCTCGGCGCGGACACAGCGGCGGAGGAACTCATAGGCGGCATCGTCAGCAGAGGCGGCATAGCCGACGGCATCATGCGTTTTGAACTCGGCATGACCCCTGTCCCATCCGCGCCCGGCGCGCCTCCCGGCGCCGTGTCCGCGCCGGAAACCGTGCCCGCGACAGACGGCGCCTCCGGGGAGGGCTCAAACTCGGAGCGTCGCCCTTACCTCCTGGCGCCGTACATAGCGCTCCCGGACGCCGAGGCTCCGCCGGAAGACCCGCCCGAAGACCCGGCGCCGCCCACGCCGCCGGAAGACCCGCCCCGCGCCCCGGGCCCCATTTCCGTGAATAATATGACACAGTACGATATAGACGTGCCCGCCCTCATGGCCCAGCCGCTTGAACAGGCGCCCGGCAGCGCGCAGCGCGTGCTCATATTGCACACGCACGGCAGCGAGGCATACACGCCCGACGGCGACGATGTATACGAGCCCTCGGACCCATACCGCACCGAGGACAGGCGCTACAGCATAATCCGCGTCGGCGACGAACTGGCCTCGTGCCTCGAAGAACTCGGGTTTTCAGTCATACACGACACTGGCATATACGACCACCCGAGCTACCAGGGCTCATATGGGCGCTCCGACGCCGTTATAGCGTCATACCAAGAGCGCTATCCCGATATAAGCCTCATCATCGACCTGCACCGCGACGCCATATCCGCGCCTGACGGCTCGCAGTACAAGACCGTGGCGAATATCGGCGACGGCGTGTGCTCGCAGATCATGTTCTTCGTGGGCTCCGATTCCGCCGGGCTGTACCATCCCAAATGGCGCGAGAACTTCAAGCTGGCGCTGCGCGTCCAAAGCGAGATGGACGCGCTCTATCCGTCGCTCGCGAGGCCCATATATCTCTCACAGTACCGCTACAACCAGCACAGGTCGCAAGGATCGCTGCTCGTGGAGGTAGGCAGCGCCGGCAACACCCTGGAGGAGTCGCTCACGGCCATACGCTATTTCGCAGACGCCTATGCCCGCGCTGTCATGTCACCCGGCGCCGGCGATGCCGGCTCTGCGAAACGCTGACATGCCGGGATAACGCGCGTCCGCCCCTAGCGATTCCTCTATGCGCATGAGCCTATTATACTTAGCCACGCGATCCGTGCGCGACGGTGCCCCCGTCTTAATCTGGCCCGCGCCCAGCGCGACTGCCAAATCGGCTATCGTCGTGTCCTCGGTCTCGCCGGATCTATGCGATATCACCGCGGTGAAGCCCGCCCTATGCGCGAGTTCCACCGTGTCGAGCGTCTCCGTGAGCGTGCCCACCTGGTTTAGCTTGATCAGTATGGAGTTGGCGGAGCCGAGCTCAATGCCGCGCGCGAGCCTGCGCGCGTTCGTGACGAACAGGTCGTCCCCTACCAGCTGCACCGAGTCGCCCAGAGCGTCAGTGAGCATCTTCCACCCCTCCCAGTCGTCCTCGGCCATGCCGTCCTCTATGGAGATTATGGGGTACTTCCCGCAGAAACCCGCCCACATATCCACTAGCTCCGCGCGCGTCATCACCGCGCCCCGCTTTGGCAGCTTGTATGTGCCATCCCCGGGGTCGTACCACTCCGACACCGCCGGGTCAAGCGCTATGCGAAAATCGTCGCGCGGCCTGTACCCCGCCGCCTCTATGGCCGCAACGAGCGCCACCAGGGCGTCCTCGTCCGTCGCGAGATCCGGCGCGTAACCGCCCTCGTCGCCTACGCCAGCGGAGGGCGCTATCTTGCGCAGCGTGTGGAACACCTCGGAACACATGCGCACTGCCTCGCGTATGGTCGGCGCCGAAACCGGCATTATCATGAACTCCTGTATGTCCACGCTGTTGCCCGCATGCGCCCCGCCGTTGAGCACGTTCATCATCGGCACGGGCAGCGTGCGCGCGTTTGCTCCGCCCAAATAGCTGTACAGCGGCGCCCGCGCCGCCTTTGCGGCCGCTCGCGCCGTCGCGAGCGACACTGCGAGTATGGCGTTGGCGCCGAGACGCGACTTGTCGGGCGTCCCGTCAAGCTCTATCATCGCCGTGTCCACGCGCCGCTGACGCATGGCGTCCATCCCCACCACAGCCCGCGCTATCTCTCCGTCTATATTCGCGGCCGCACGGAGCACGCCCCGCCCGAGATATCGGCTGCGATCCCCGTCGCGCAATTCGCACGCCTCGTATCGCCCCGTAGACGCGCCTGACGGCGCTATCGCGTGCCCGCTCGCTCCGTTGCGGAGCCTCACCTCCGCCTCAACGGTCGGGTTCCCCCTGGAATCCAACACTTCCCGCCCGTGCACATATGCAATTTCAGTCCCGTCGGCCATAATTATTGCCATTTCACTCCTTTTCATCCAGGCATTTCACTCCCGGCAATATCTTCCCCTCGAGGAACTCGAGCGTCGCGCCGCCCCCTGTGGAGATATGCGTAAACTTGTCCTCCAACCCGAACTTCCTCACCGCCGCCGCGCTGTCGCCGCCGCCGACTATGGTCATGGCTCCGGAGCGCGCCATTGCGTCAGCGATCGCCAACGTGCCCGCTTCAAACCTGGGATCCTCAAACACACCCATCGGGCCGTTCCACACCACGGCGCCCGCTCCGGCCACGGCGCCCGTGAACGCCTCTATAGCGGCGGGCCCTATATCCAGCCCCATGTACCCCTCCGGTACGGACATGCTCTCCGCCACGAGCGTGGGCGCCGGACTGTCCATGCCCATCGCCACCACCGAATCGGCCGGCAGCATGAGCACGGCGCCTTTGTCCTTTGCCGCTTCTATAGCGCGGCGGGCGTACTCCAGTTTGTCCCTCTCGCACAGCGATCCGCCAACGTCCCCTCCCAGTGCCGCCGCGAACGTGTATGCCATGCCGCCGCCTATGATGACGGCATCCGCGACTTTTATGAGATTTATTATCACGCCTATCTTGTCCGACACTTTCGATCCGCCCAGCACGGCTATAAACGGGCGCGCCGGATTCGATACGACCCCTCCTATCGCGTAGAGTTCCCTGGCCAGCAAGAACCCGGCCACGGCGGGCAGATAGTCCGCCACTCCCGCCACGGACGCGTGGGCGCGGTGCACGCTGCCGAACGCGTCCGACACAAATATGTCGGCAAGCCCCGCGAGCTCGGAGGCAAAGATAGGATCGTTGGCCTCCTCTCCCTTTTCAAACCTCAGGTTCTCCAGCATCATGATCTGCCCGGGCGCGAGCCGGGACGCCAGCCGCCTGGCGTCAGGTCCCACCACGTCCCGCGCCATCTCCACGGGCTTGCCCAGATATTCTTGCAGCCGCGCGCACACGGGTCGCAGCGACAGTTCCTCCTTCCACTGCCCGTGCGGACGCCCCAGGTGCGAGCACACGATGACAGCGGCTCCCTCGTCGAGCAAGTAGTTGATAGTAGGCAGAGCCGAAACTATCCTCCCCGTGTCCGCCACCTCTCCTGTCTGCCTGTCGATAGGTATATTGAAGTCGCACCGCAGCAGAACTCTCTTGCCGCGCACTTCAATTTCAGACACAGTTTTCTTGCGATAATCCATAATCTTCGGCGCTTCCATAGGCAGGTGCCTCCCTCCGTTTCACGAATT
>JAITEC010000030.1 GCA_031282225.1 Oscillospiraceae bacterium
GAGGCGGGCGTCGCGATACTCAGGGCGGCCGGACTGCGGGGGCGCGGCATAGAGGTCATCTCATGCCCGACATGCGGACGCACGGATATAGATTTATTCGCGCTCGTGCATGACGTGGAGACGCGGCTGCGCGGCATGGACAGCAATGGCGGCGATATGACAGTAGCCGTCATGGGCTGCGCCGTCAACGGCCCAGGCGAGGCGAGCGCGGCGGATTACGGCATTGCGTGCGGCGTGGGTGCCGGCGTGATATTCAAAAAAGGCGAGATAGTAAAGCGCGCCCCCGCAGACCGCCTGGCCGACGAACTCATGAGCGTGATAGCGTGCGGGCGATAGGGGACACAAGGACGCAAATTGCTTCTTGATAAGTCAAACTTATTGATATATAATAAAATCTATTATATACTTCTGGGCAAAGTAGAGCAAACGCGGCGGGTGACGGGAAGTTGGGAAAAATCATTACAATGACCTCCGGAAAGGGCGGAACGGGAAAGACGGCTTCTACGTCCGCCGTTTCGTCTTGTCTGGCGGCCATCGGCTATAGGACGCTGTGCATCGACTGCGATATCGGTTTGCGAAACCTCGATATAGCGCTGGGAATGACGAACTATTCCGTGACGGATTTTGCGGATGTGCTCGACGGAGCCGCCTCGCTTGAAGAGGCATGCCACGAGCACCCGGACATTGACAAGCTGTTTTTTTTGTCCGCGCCGATGTACCGCGACGCGTCTGAGGTGTCTCCCGACGCGATGGCCGCGATGTGCCGCGCCGCCCGCGAGAAATTCGATTTTTGCATTATCGACTCACAGGCGGGCATAGGCTCCGGGTTCCGCCTGGCTGCAGCGGACGCAGATGTGGCGGTAGTCGTCACGCTGGGCGACGGCGGAGGGCTGCGCGCTGCACAGACAGTGACCGCCATCTTGGGCGATATGGGCGTGGCCGAGATACGCCTGCTGGTTAACAGGGTCCTGCCGCGCAGATACAAGAGGCTGGGCGCCACTATAGACGCGGTTATAGACGCGGTAGGCGCGCGGCTCATAGGATTCGTAGAAGAGGACGAGGCGGTAGCCATGGCGGGAGCGACCAGTACCCCGCTTGTTTTGTATAGCGACGGACGGGCTTCCAGACAATTTTTGGACATCGCCCGCCGCTTGGCCGGCGAACCGGTACCGGCACGAAAAAGGTTTCTCCGGTAGGCACGGCGATGCCGTTAGATATCACACGGCTGAAATACAGCCGAGACGACGGGAGGCGGATTTTCTTGAATATTGCATTATTGGCGCACGACAGAAAAAAAGAGCTGATGGTACAGTTTTGTATCGCTTACTGCGGTATTCTGGCGGGACACTCGGTCTGCGCCACGGCGACGACGGGTAAGCTGGTCAGCGAAGCCACCGGCCTTCCGATAAAACTCTATCTGTCGGCGGCGCAGGGCGGCGCGCAGCAAATCGGCGCGCAGATAGCATACAACGAGCTCGACCTGGTGCTGTTTTTCTGCGATCCGGCGTATGTGGAGACAGGCGGGGGCACCGTGACGGAGATAGCGCGCCTGTGCGATAAGCACAGTGTGCCTTTTGCCTCCAACGTCGCCACGGCAGAGGTTCTCATCCAGGGGCTCAAGCGCGGGGATCTCGATTGGCGCGACATAATAAATCCGAAATGATCGGATCAAATCAACAAAAAGAGCGCTGCCCTTTCTGTTGAGATGCGTTTAATAGGCTCTCACGCGGCGGTTCTCGCGGGGTGAGGCGCATGAAATGGGGAATTTGGATTTGAAAATCGTCGAGCCCAGGACGCTGTCTGGGTTTATGGAGTTGCCGCCGCGCAAGCAAGTGCAGTTTGACGCGATGCGGACGCTCCTTTACAATACGTTCTCGCTGTATGGCTTCACGCCGCTCGACACGCCGCTGCTCGAGTCCTCGGAGGTGCTGCTGGCGAAGGCGGGGGGCGAGACGGAAAAGCAGGTTTACCGTTTTACAAGGGGCGGGAGCGACATGACTATGCGGTTCGACCTCACGGTACCGCTCGCTAGGTATGTTGCGGCGAACTACGGGCAGCTCGCCTTCCCGTTTCGCCGCTTCCAGTTTGGCAAGGTGTATAGAGGCGAGCGCGCCCAGCGCGGCAGGTTCCGAGAGTTCTATCAAGCGGACATAGACATTATAGGCGACGGCAGCCTGGGCATAATCAACGAGGCGGAGATACCGAGCGTCATATACAAGTGTTTTAAGGCGCTGGGGCTCAATCGTTTCGTCATTCGGATGAACAACCGCAAGATACTCAGCGGTCTCTTCGAGATACTTGGCATAGCCGACAGGGCCGAGGATATCATGCGTGCCGTGGACAAACTGGACAAAATCGGCACAGATAAGACGCGCGAGGCGCTTGTTGACGAGTTGGGCGTCGCGCGCGAAACAGCGGACGAGCTGCTCGGGCTGCTGACGCAGCGCGAGGATCCGCGCGGGGCGCTGGAGAAGTACTCCGGAGCGAACGCGGCGCTTGACGCCGGGGCGGCGGAGCTGGGCGAGGTTGTGCGGTATATGTCCGCGTTTGGCGTCCCGCAGTCGCACTACAAGCTCGACCTTTCCATAGCGCGCGGCTTGGATTACTACAC
>JAITEC010000089.1 GCA_031282225.1 Oscillospiraceae bacterium
AAAGCCGCGCAAGCGCTCCACGACGTCAAAGCTCAGGGGGAATATGATATATTGCAGCCGCCGGGGGCGCGACTATGTCTCGCTGTTTGAACAGACCTTCCACGCATTGGCGTTCAATGATGCGGACGCAAGGCGGGAATTACTTAAGAACACGCTAAGGCTCGCGGACATCGACGGAATGCTGCCCGCGTACACAACGGACGGACAGGTGCAGTTCGGCTACTCAATCGCGCCTGTATACGCCGTAGCGCTAA
Source organism: Oscillospiraceae bacterium (assembly GCA_031282225.1). Taxonomy (GTDB): domain Bacteria; phylum Bacillota; class Clostridia; order Oscillospirales; family Oscillospiraceae; genus JAISBX01. The sequence continues at coordinate 255 of JAITEC010000089.1, forward strand.
GGGAGACGGAAAGCTTGGAGCTCACCCGGGCGCTGGTGAAAAACGCCGGATGGTGGCGGCGACAGCGCGTATCAAACGGCTTCTCCGTCCCGGCTTACGCATACCCGAGGGAAGCCGGGATAGACGCCGGCTTCAGCTTTGATGACTACGGCGCGGCGCTGTCGCCGGATCTTCTCTCATATCTTGTACTGCTGTATTCGTCGATCGCTGAGAATACCGGTGATCAAATGTGGGCGGTCTCGGCGGAACAGACGCTTCAGGTCTTGCTTGGAGAGCTTGCCGACGATAGCGGTTTCGTCGCTAAGGGCGTGCTGTCGCGCAAAACAGAACACATTTCCGGCATACTGCCGTATGTGCCGCTGATATTAGGCGGCAGACTTCCGTCGAATTTAACGGATAAGCTCGCCGACAGGATAGAAAAGGACGATTTTTGGCAGATCGAGAAGGATATACCCGCAGTGGCGCTGCTCGTGTACGGACTTTTGGCGTCAGGACGGCGCGCGGCGGCGCAGAGAGTCGGAGACTGGTATGTCTCGCGCGTGAAATTGTGCGGATTTGTAAATAATGCAGGCGATGAGTTCGCTTCAACCTGGGCGGCGGCGTCATACCTCTATATCGTATCGGCGCTCGGATCAAAGGAGGACGCATAGATGTTTGGATTAAATCAACCGTACGATTTGCAGCGCGTTCCGTGGAGCCGGCGCAATTCAATGTTTGTATTCTCTGAGGACTTCGAGCGGCGCAGTCTCTGGTTTGTGCATTGCCGCACGCCTATATTCCAATCCGCCAGAAAAAACGTGTTTCACATTCAAGCCACGCATGATGATAAGGTCATACCGTACACATATTTTGCCGACTTCAGCCATCTGCGTATCGACGCGGAGTACGGCTTCATTGAGTTCTGCTTGGATCCCGTCGACCGAATGGCGATACGCGGTAAGGGCATAGGGCTGCGCCTGACTGTAGACAGACCGGAGGGCGCCTGCGAGGGGGTGCTGTACAAAGGCGGCGGCGCGTACGAGTTGTCTTTCGGCGCCGCCGGGAGATCGCTCTATGTTCCGCTCGAGGGAACTCTCTCAGTGTCGTCCGCGCCGGGCGCGGATACGCCGTATGAAAATATTACGCTCGATTTTACGCCCGGCGCGGACGGCGCGCTAGAGGCGGCTGTGCATGAGTACATGCTTGAGCGCGACAGAGACGAGCGTTACAAGAGCTTTGACGACGTTCGAGCGGAGTCACAGAGAGACTATGAGCTGTGGTGTAAAAACTACCGATCCGCCGGTGATTTTGAGGACACGGCCGCATACGCCAAATTTGTTATCTGGTCGCACAGGCAGGGAGAGGGCGGCAACGGGATTATGAAGCAGGCTATGATATATATGCACCGTCTGTGGATATGTCACGCCTTTGCCTGGCAGCAAAGCTACAACGCCATGTCGATGCTCAACAACACCGGCGAAGGCTGGAGACTGATATGCAGCCTGTTCGATTTTCAGCACGAGTCCGGTATGCTGCCCGGGACCGTCAGCCATTACGAGGCGTCATACGGTACGCCGCAGCCCGCTATGCAAGGGTTTGCCATTGCGCATATCCTTGCCAATACGGACGGTTCCATGCTGACGTATGAACGCTGTAAAAGGATGTATGAGCCTTTCGCGCGCTGGGCCGGGTACTGGCTTACGTACCACGCCTCCGTCGAACCCGACACCCTTGAATACCACAATCCCAATGAGTCCGGCTGGGACGACGCCTCCGTGTTTTTCGGCTCGTTTCCGATACAGTCCCCGGATCTGTACTCCCACATAGCGCTGCTGTGCGAGGCTGTGGGCAGGATAGCCGAGGGCGCGGGTCTGTATGTCGAGGCGGGTGAATGGTTGGAGCGTTCTAAGAGATTTATAAATACATTGATAAAAAATCACTGGAACGGAGAGAAGTTCCTGCCCAGACTCCCGTCTACAGGCGAGCTCGTTGACGCCATGAGCCTTGTATGTTATCAGCCTATTATGCTCGGCGGGCGCCTCCCGCAGGATATTATCGACAAGACGGCGGAGGCCCTTATGCGCGAGGGGGAATACCTCACCGACATCGGGCTTGCCGCCGAGAGTCTTAAAAGCCCGAATTGCCGCTTTTCCAACAAGTTCTTTGTGCTCGGCAAGATAATAGCGCCTCTGCAGATGTTCATAACCGTGGGACTTAAAAGCGCGGGAAAGGTCGAAGAGGCCAGAGAAATAGCGCGCAGATGGTGCCGGAAGGTTCGGAAAAATGGCTTCATTCTGGGCTTTGCTCCGCTGCCAACTGAGCTTGACGGCTCTGAGTATCCCGACCCGGATCGGCCGTCGGCGGGAGATACGTGGTCGTGGGCGTCGTGGACCGCGGTATGCTTTTTGATCGTGTCAACTTACGTGCTTGGAGAATAGGAGAGTTGTTATGTACAGTATTGATAATATTGAGCTTGGCAGTACGCCGTTTACCCGTCAGGGCGTCAGACCGCTGCTTGTAGAGCAGGATGGCGGTCTGTACCTCGGATTAAAGCCTGCCGGCGCGGCGCTGCCCTTCGCGCAGATGTTCGGCGGAAACGGCCCTATGGGGATCATGAGGATATCAATCCATGACGGCGATACCGAGCTGCCCTTTACCGCCAGCTCCGGAGCGTTTATCACAGAGCTCACAACCGGCGCCGGAACGGTCCGCTTTGTGCTTGACAGAGATGCAAACGCTATGCGCGTCGAGGGCGACGTCCCGCAGTTGAGATTATCAAGCGAGATGGCGCACGGGGTCAATTCCGCCGTGCTGCCCTACGGGGCGGAGACGGGTCTTGGCGGCAGGATAATATACAAAGTCATACGGGGTGAATTTACCTTTGACGACACATGGG
>JAITEC010000108.1 GCA_031282225.1 Oscillospiraceae bacterium
TGCTTCCAACTCCGAGAGCGCGGCGTCAGGCGTGATGCCGGCCGCCAGAGCTTCTCGGGCGGATCCCATGCTTTCCAGGGCGCGGCCTATGGCCTCGTGGTGGCGCCCGTTTGTTATCAGTTCGCCGGCCGCGGACGAAGGGCTTCCGGCGGGATATATTGCGGATACGGCTCGCACAAAGCTGTCAATGCCGGCGCCCGTGCGCGCAGATAGGCTGATCACCGCTTCGAAGCTCGCGCCCAGCGCCGACGCGCCGAAGGCCGGCGGCAGATCCGATTTGTTAATAGCGGCTATGCTGTGGCGCGCCCCGGCGGCGAGGGCGACCACCTCCTCGTCATGGACCGTCAGCGGCCGCGAACCGTCGAATACTGCTATTACCAAATCCGCCGCGGCAGCCGCCGCGCGCGCCCGCGCGACGCCCTGTGACTCCGCGCTGTCATGCGCGGCGCGTATGCCCGCCGTGTCGGTAAGGCGCAGCAGGACGCCGCCGATATTCAGCTTCTCGTCTATCGTGTCGCGCGTAGTGCCCGCTGTATCCGCCACTATAGCGCGGTCAAAGCCCACTAACGCGTTCAAAAGCGATGATTTGCCAACATTTGGCAATCCAATTATTGCCGAGGAAACTCCGTCCCTCACCACTGAGCCGCGTTCATATGTCGCTTGCATACGGCGGAGTTCCTCAGTTGTTTCAGCCAGCAGTTTTAAATATTCCTCAGTCTCAAAGGCATCTATTTCCTCGTCCGGATAGTCTATGACTGCGAAAAAGTGGACGATGACATCCAAAAGCGATTCGTATATTCCCTCGATTTTTGTCCTGATCGCGCCGGCGAGCTGGCCTGCGGCATTGCGCGCCGCCTCGGCGGACTGCGCCTCTATTATGTCCGCAACGGCTTCCGCCTGTGTAAGATCCATATGTCCGCCGAGAAATGCGCGTTTCGTAAATTCTCCCGCGCGCGCTTGGCGCGCGCCCAGCGCGAACACGGCCCGCAGCCCCTCGGCAAGCACTGTGGGAGAGCCGTGGCATTGGAATTCCGCGGTGTCCTCTCCGGTGTAGCTGTTTGGGGCGCGGCTCACGGTACAAAGGCATATATCCACTACGCCTGCGCGCGTTACGAGTTCGCCATAACAAAGCTTCCTGTCGGGCGCTTGCGCCATCTTTGTCCCGCCGAACGCGCGGAAGGCGCCGTCGGCTATCTCGATTGCGCGCGGCCCGCTCAGCCTTATTATCCCGATAGCGGACACTCCGGCGCCGGTAGCTATTGCCGCGATCGTATCCCCTGACGCTATCATTTTCTCGCAATGGCGCGCCGTATTGCCTCTACAATGTCCAAAGCCGTCAGCGCATATTCTCGCCTTAAATATTCTTCCGTTCCAACCTGGCCGAACCTGTCGCGAACGCCCACCATCTCCATGGGGACCGGCGTCCCCTTGACGACAGATTCCGCCACGGCCGAGCCGAGACCGCCAAATATATTGTGGTTCTCCGCCGTGACGATTGCGCCCGTCTGCGTGGCGCACTCGGCTATGAGCGCGTCGTCTATCGGTTTCCATGTGAACATATCCACCACCCTCACGCTCACGCCGTCCGCGTGCAGGATATCCGCCGCCTTCAATGCCTCCGCCACCATTATTCCGGAGGCTATGACTGTTACATCTCCGCCGGGACGCAACAGCGCGCCCCGGCCTATCTCGAATGTTGAGCCCTCCGCGTAGATCGCCTTTACGTTCTTGCGCGCCAGACGCATATAGAAAACGCCATACTGCGATGCGAGCCGCGCTGTAATGTCGCGCACGGCCACGGGATCGGCCGGCTCTATGAGCGTGATCCCCGGTATAGAGCGCAGGACGCCCATGTCCTCAAATGGCATATGCGTTCCGCCGTTATATGTCGCTGTTATGCCAGGATCCGAACCCACAATGCGCACATTGAGCCGCGCGTACGCGGCTGAGATCATAATCTGGTCGCACGTGCGACGCGACGCGAAACACGCGAAACTGTGCGCGTATGGTATCTTGCCAACCGCTGACAGCCCCGCCGCTATGCCGATCATGTTTGCCTCAGCTATGCCGCACTGGATCGCCCTGTCCGGAAATTCCATGAAAAACGGCTTCATGCCCGAGGAACTGACAAGATCGGCATCCAGCGCCACTATGTCGCCGTTTTCGCGCGCGAGGGCGCGCAGTGCCTGGCAATATGCCTCCCGCATCATCACCGGGCCTTCCTCGTGAAAATCCAATACCGAGTGCATAATTCTCCCACGCCCCTTTAATACTGTCGATTCCCGGTCATCCACACGCCGCCCTGGCGGCCGAGAGCCGCGCGCGCACCTCCGCCACGGCGGAGTCCATCTGCTCTTTTGTGAAGCTCATGTGGTGGTTATATTCCACCCCCTCGGCAAAGTTACAGCCGTAGCCTTTTACCGTCTTTAGGATTATGGCGGTTGGCGACTGCGAGTTTTCAGCGGCTTTTTGCGCCGCGTCGCGAATGGCTCCCGGATCGTGCCCGTCGACGGTCTGCACGGACCAGCCGAAAGCGCTAAACTTTGCGGCCATGTCGCCGGTATCCATCACCTTGTCCACATATCCGTCCAGCTGCTGCATATTCCTGTCGATGAATGCGACGAGGTTGCTCAGCTTGTAGTGACGCGCGAAGATGGCCCCTTCCCAAACCTGTCCCTCGTCGCACTCGCCGTCGCCCAGTATGAGATATGTCTTGCTGTCCCAGCCGTTCATGCGGCTCCCCAGGGCAAGGCCTATTGCCGTGGACATGCCCTGCCCCAGCGACCCTGTCGTCATGTCTACGCCGGGCGTCCTATTCATGTCGCAATGACTGGGCAGGCTCCCTCCCGGCACGTTGAGCTCCGACAGTGTCTCCTCCGGGAAAAATCCGCACATAGACAGGGCGGCGTAGAGCGCGGGACCCGCGTGCCCTTTCGACATGACCAGCCTATCGCGCCTGTCCCATCCCGGATTGTCGGGATCATACCGCATAACGGCTCCGTAGAGCGCTGCCAGCGTCTCTATGATGGACATTGCCCCGCCTATATGCCCTGAGCCGAAGCATCCGAGTTCCCTGAGCGTCTTGAGCCTCATCTCCTCCGCCATGACCTGCAATTGGCTGTCTGTCGTCATAGTTATATGCACCAAAGCCTTTCTTTCAGCTACGTATCGCTTAGATTTTAACAGCTTTCGTCCGCTAATGCAAGCGGCTTTGGTGCGGCCTCGTTCATCGTGTTCTTTCCGTATTCTTTCAATTTGAAAGCCTACGTGGCCGAATGCGAGGCCGATGCAAAAGCTGCGTACACGCGCACGAAGCGCAGCGCCTCGTCCTGCGGGCTCGCCCCACGCAATTTGACGGCAAGCGCCGGCACGGTGCCGGCTTCAACGCGGATGCGGCCGTTGAACTCTGCCATGGCGTATAGCGCCGATATCCTGGCCATGTCGAAGTCGGTCAGCTTCATCTGCAGCCATCCGCCCTTTTGAGCTATTTCTATTATGCCGGCATTTGCCGCCTCGGCGCGAAGTACGGCAATAGTCACAAGCGCGGCTGCGGGGTCGGGCGGGTCGCCGTACCTGTCAATCAGCTCCGCTATCATCTCCTCCGAGTCCTCGACGGTGTGGATGTTCGCAATGCGGCGGTACACGTCCACGCGCTGTTCGCCCGAGGGCACGTAATCATCCGGCAGAAACGCGGATACCGCAAGGTCGGCCACGCACTCTACGCGCTTTTGCTGCTTCTCGCCGCGCTCTTCAAGCACAGCCTCCTCCAGCAGTTTGAGATACATGTCATACCCTACGCTGACCATGTGCCCCGATTGCTCCGCTCCCAAGAGATTTCCGGCGCCTCGAATCTCCAAATCGCGCATTGCTATCTTGAATCCGGAATTGAATTCGGCAAATTCACGTATGGTGGAGAGCCGTTTTTCCGCCGTTTCAGTTAGCAGCTTCCCCTGCCTAAACGTGAGGTACGCGTAAGCGCGCCGCGGGGAGCGGCCTACGCGCCCGCGTATCTGGTGCAATTGCGCGAGGCCCATCCTGTCGGAATCTTCAATGACCAGTGTATTTACATTTGGTATGTCTATCCCTGTCTCGATTATCGTCGTGCAGACCAGCACCTGTATTTCGCCCGACGCCATGCGATCCATTACGCCCGACAGACTCTCCTCATCCATTTTGCCGTGCGCTATCGCAATGACCGCCCCTTCTATTGCGGCGGCGATCCGCGCGGCGGTGCGCTCTATGTTGTCGATACGGTTATGCAGGTAGTACACCTGCCCCCCCCGAGATATTTCGCGTATGATCGCGTCGATTATCAAGCTCCAATCATGCTCCAGGACATAAGTCTGCACAGGCTGCCTGTCTCTGGGCGGCTCCTCGATAGTGGACATATCGCGAATGCCTGACAGAGCCATGTTGAGCGTGCGCGGTATGGGCGTTGCCGAAAGCGTTAGCACATCCACGCGGCGCGCCATCTCCTTGAGCCGCTCTTTATGGGTTACGCCAAATCGCTGTTCTTCGTCAACGATAAGCAGCCCGAGTTTGCAAAATTTTACATCTTTTTGTAATATCCTGTGTGTACCAATGACGATATCCACGGAACCGGCGGCAATCTCACGGATACGCCTGCGTATCTCGGCGGCGGATTGAAATCTGCTGAGTACCGCGATATTTACCGGATAGCCGGCAAACCTTCTCACAGCGGTTATGTAGTGCTGTTGCGCAAGGACAGTAGTCGGCGCTAATATCGCCGCCTGCCAGCCGTCCATCACGCATTTCATCACCGCGCGCAGAGCTACCTCCGTCTTGCCGTATCCCACATCTCCGCATAATAGCCTGTCCATTGGTATAGGGCGTTCCATATCCGCCTTTATTTCTTCAATGCACTTGATCTGGTCGTCTGTCTCCTGGTAGCCAAATCTATCTTCAAACTCCGATTGCCAGGCGCTGTCAGGCGCAAACGCGTGTCCTTGCGTGCGCTGCCTCTCTGCGTACAATGCGATGAGATCCTTTGCCATGTCCTTTGCGGCTGCCTTGGCGCGTGATTTGGCGCGCGACCATTCCGTGCCCCCCATCTTTGACAGCCGCGTTTGCGCGTCTTCCCCGGCGCCTATGTATTTTGCGACAAGATCGAGTTGTGTCGCCGGGACATAGAGACAGTCCCCGCCTGCGTACTCTATTTTTATGTAGTCTTTTTCTATTCCGTCTACAGGCATCTTAAATATACCGACAAAGCGCCCTATACCGTGGTGTTCGTGTACTACTAGATCGCCGGGGGACAGATCGGTGAAGCTCTGAAGGCGCTCACGGTTTTTCTTCTCACGTTTGCGCCTCGTGCCTGCGCCGGCTGTAAACCTGTCGAGTATTTGGCCTTCTGTAATTACTGCGAGTTTTATGCCCGGGTATTCCATGCCGGCCGACAACGCGCCGACAGTCACTATGCACTGGCCAATGCCAGGCAACGCCTTCAACTCGACATCAAGCGACGCCTCTGCGCCATGTTGTTCCAGAAACGACAGCAGCGACGCCGCCCTGCGCGTGTCCCTGCAAAGTATGAGCGTTGAATACCCCGAGTTTTTGTAGTGATTTATATCTCCGGCTGCTGTCTCCAGGCTGCCGCCGTATGAAGGCAGTTGCTTTACAGTTAAATTAAATGTAGAACGTGGGCGCCACGGGTATGACGCGACGGCGAAACTGTCCGCCATTACAATATTCCTGTCGCTGAGCCTTGATGTAAAAGCGTCGAAGTCCTCGTAAAATCGCGCCAATCCACTCTCAAGGACACCTGCCTCAAGAAGCGCGGTGACATCCTCCCCCAATTGCCACATATAATTGTTCGCACGTTCTTTTACGTGTGCGGGGTCGCTCACAAAAAAAATTGAGTCCTCCGGTATATAATCCAGCCCCGTTGCCATGTCATAGATCAGCTCAATGTATTTGTCGGCCGACGGAAACGGGCGGCGATTGTCCAACCTGTCAACGTCTCCTTCAATACATGCGATAAGTGCGGGATTTATTGCTTTTCTGTCCCTGAGGCGCAATGCCATATCATTTAGGCACGCAACGAGCCCTTCGGATCCGCCGCCGCGCGCATCGCTGTATAGTTGCGGAAGCGTTTCGGCGACGGGCAACACGAGGACCTGTTCCGCGTTGCCCGTGCGGCGCTGCGTTTCCGCGTCGAACCAACACAGCGAGTCCACCTCGTCGCCAAAGAATTCGCAGCGAGCCGGGGCGCCGTATACCGGAGAAAAGAAGTCCAGTATGCCCCCTCGCACCGCAAATTGGCCTCGCCCCTCCACTTGATCGCACCGGTGGTATCCAGCGCGTTCGAACTGCGCCGCCAGCTCTTTGATATCATAGACACCCTTGGCACTTATCTCAAAAACGGCGTCCATTAGCTTGTTTTTGGGGATCGCCCTCTGCAGAAGGCCATCAATCGTGGCGACAATTAGCGGCGCGCCGCCGGCGATCTTGAAAAGAGCGCTTATCCTCGCCTGTTCGCTCTGGCGCGAAACTCCCTCAACATTCCGAAAAGTGTATTCGCGGCTGCGCAGCTCTACTGTCTCCCCGCCCGTTAAAATTGCCAAATCGGCGCCCATCTTTGCGCACTCCGTCTCATCCGCACAGATGACAACGATCCCGGAACCAGTCTCCGCCCGTATCGCCGCCGCCAAATGCGCGCGATGTATGCCCGACAGTCCGGAAATGACGGCCGGTGTCGCCGCTCCCCCTGCCTTTACACGCTCCATTAGCCCCCTAATTTGCGGTTCTTTGGTTATCGCTTTTGAAAGTGCGAGCAGCATAAGCCCTCCCAATGCGCAGCTTAAGCAGGATCACTTTTATTTCTACGGCACTTTTACAGTGGCGTACGCTTAATTCTTGCATATCTGCGCGGAAATTCATCTGGTGTAGCCATGATTTTTTTTATTACGATCATTGAGTGCCTAATGTTTGTGTACGGTATCGCGTATTCGACTATATCGTCTATTTTGCCCC
>JAITEC010000138.1 GCA_031282225.1 Oscillospiraceae bacterium
CGCAAAAATTCTTTTCGCCGTAGGCGAAAAGGACGAGAGGGCGAAAATGGCTGCAAACGAATTTATTCTTTCTGGAAATATATTGACATTGTAAAAAATGATCTATAAAAATTATAAAGAGGTATTCTGTTAAATTCTATGAAATTGAAAGACAATTTTCACCCTTTTGCATTAAGCACCATTATTTTTTGGTCTTCTGCTTTCGTTTTTACAAGATTGGCGTTACAATTCTTTGCTCCGTTATCACTTGGATTTTTAAGATATTTTATTGCCTCTCTCTTATTGGTGATTTTTATTCTTTTTGTGAAAATCAAAATACCAAATAAGAAAGATATAAAATGGTTCATTCTCGCAGGGTTTTTTGGTTTTTTCTTGTATATGGTAGCGCTTAACCTGGGTTCCGCCACTGTAACGGCATCAACGAGCAGTGTAATAATCGCAACTACTCCGGCTATTACTACCTTGATGGCAAGAATATTCTATAAAGAAAAATTGAAAATTGTACAATATGTCGCTATAATAATAGAATTTGCTGGTGTTAGTGTATTAACGTTGATGAATGGAATTTTTTCCGTAAATATTGGATTAATGTGGCTATTATTGGCAAGTGTTGCACTAAGCCTTTATAATTTGTTACAGAGGAAATTAACTAAAAAATATTCCGCAATACAAACATCTGTCATAAGCATATGGTTTGGAACAATAATGCTAATGATTTTTTTGCCTGTTTCAGTTGCTGAGATAAAAACAGCTCCATTAATACAATTATTGTATATAGCAATTTTGGGAATATTCCCAAGTGCGATTGCTTATATTACATGGGCGTATGCTTTTAGTAAAGCAAAAAATTCTTCATCCGTAACAAATTATATGTTTATAACTCCATTGTTGACAACAATAATGGGTAGAATAATTGTTAAAGAAACACCCGGTTTTCAGACAATTATTGGTGGAATAATTATTTTGCTGGGAATGTTTGTTTATAATCTTTTTGATAAAATAATATTAATAATAGTTAAAAAAAGGAAGAGTGGCACATAACAGGACTGTATGTGCAGCAAAATAGACTGCTCCAGCATAGTTACAAACGTGCGGCGCAAGGACTCGGCGTCGGTATTATTGATTAGTCCGATTTCAATGCAGTTGTGTTCGTAATTCCGACTTAGGCTATATACGCCATCATACTTGTATCTATATTTATAGAGAAATTCCTGAGTCTGTTTCAATTGTGAAAATGAATGCTTGGCACTGCGTATCACTAGAGGTTGTTGAGCTTTTCCATCGCGGCTGATCAGCACATGATTTAGTCTTTTGCTTTTTGTAATTGCATTTCTATACCCTGCGCTGTCAGAAACGAACATCAATACGATTTGTCGGTCTTTATTTATAAATATCCCGGCAAAATCTTCTGTTTCAAAGATATTGGGTTCTCCCCAAGCGGCCGATATTTCCTCCTCGTACATAAAATCCGTCCTGCTATCAGTGTTAGCTACTGCAGATGTGGATGGAATATCTCCCGTTATAAGGACAACTGCAATTATAACGCATATAAACAGAGCGAAAACTTTGTGGCCACGTGCGTTTTTTTATCTAGCATAAAACATTCTCCAATCTTCAATTCTTCAATCTACATAACCCGCGCAATCGGCGGATTGCACAACATATTAAGTTGTGCAATCCGCCGATTGCTTTGAATGTATTGCGTTTGGTTAGAACAGTGCCCCTATATCGACAGTTCCGTCCTGCGGATCAGGTCTTTTTGTCCGTCGGGGTGGAGTTCCACGAAGTAGGCGGAGAAGCCGGCGACGCGAACTACGAGGTCCTTATACTTGTCGGGGTTCTCCTGCGCGTCCTTCAGCGTTTTTGCGCTGACGACGTTGATCTGGAGTTCCATGCCGCCCATGCCGAAATACGTCTGGATGAGCTGCGAGAGCTTGCGCACGCCGTCCTCGCCGTTGAGCGCGTTCGGGTGGAACTTCAAGTTCATGAGTGTGCCGTTGGGGAAATCAGTCTGCTTGATGGCCGCGACGGACGTTATGACGCCCGTGGGGCCGTTTTTGTCGTAGCCCTGGACGGGGGCAATGCCGTCCGCAAGGGGCTCGCCCGCGTATCGCCCGTCTGGCGTGGCCTTTGTGCAGTAGCCGAACATGACGTTCGTGGTGACGGGGTACAGCCCGGCGCTGTAGCGCCCGCGCGGTCCCGTGAGGGAGTTCACGGCGTCGGCGAAGCACTTTGCCGCGAAAGCGGCGTGTTCGTCGCACTCGGGTATGCCGTTGCCGTAGTGGTCGCACTCGTTTAGGATGTACGCGCGCATATCCTCATAGCCCTCCCAGTTGGCCATGAGTGCGTCATACAGTTGACGCGTTGTGTACTTCTTTTTGTCAAAGCACACCTGCTTTATTATGTTGAGACTGTCGGCGACATTGCCTACGCCCACGCCGGAGTCGCCCGTGGAGTTGTATTTCGCGCCGCCCCACATGACGTCCATGCCCTTTTCCATGCAGCCTTCCATCGTGGCCGACACAAGCGGCTGCGGCAGCACCTCGCGGGCGATGTACTCAAACGAGTTTATGTTCATAATATGCCACTTGACAAATATCTCCACCTGCTGCTTGTATGCCTGCTTCACCTGCTCAAATGTCTCCATCTCGTACAGGTGCCCCGTAGGGGCGCCGACACGGACGTTGGGCGTGCCCGGAGGCGCGGGCATGAACGCGTTGATCATGGGCACGGGCGTGTACCCGTCGTTGATTGCCAGCAACAGCGCGTTTGCGAGGTTCATGTAGCTCTCCGTGCCGGTTCCGCCGCATGCGGGCCACTCGGTTCCGCAGCCGGCGGGCTCTACGCAGCCTATGAGCGTGCAGTTGCGCGCGTCCTCAAGCGACAGCCCGCGCGACATGAGCGCCGGGATGATGACATCGTCGTTCTCGTACGTGGGGACGCCACCGCAGCGTTTTGTGACCTCAATGGCCGCTTCCCACAGTTCCGGGGGCGTGTTCTTGTGTATGCGCAGCGCCTGCGGCGGGTCGTGCAGGACGAGACGCCCTACCGACTGGAGCATGGCGAACGTCGCCTTGTTCGAGGCATCGTCGCCGTTTTTGTCGACGCCGCCCATCGTCATGAGCTGGCCGGAAGTGTATCCGGGATTCGACTGCGTGGCACCGTAGCTCCACGGCTTGTTCATCTCCGCCACTTTCAGGTAGAAGAGATCCATGATCTCTTGGGCGTATTCCTCGGTGAGCGTGCCGTTTTCGAGGTCGCGCTCCAGGTAGTCGCCCAGGTACTGGTCGACGCGCCCGAAGCTCATGCCGTGCATGTTCGCGTCGAGGCAGAGCGCCGTCTGGTACATGAACAGGCACTGCACCGCGTCGAGGAAGTTGCGCGCGGGCTTCTCCACGGTCCAGTTGAGCGAGTCCGCCATCATTTCCAGCTCTTTTTTGCGACCGGGGTCGCGCTCCGCCGCCGCTTTTTCCTCAGCGAGGCGCGCGTAGCGCTTCGTGAGCGCGATTATACCGTCGCACACGAGGGAGACGGCGCGGTAGAAGTTGTACTGGTCAATGGACTTGCCGGGCAGCGCGTTGGCGATGAACTCCGCGCGCTTTGCCTCCGCCTCCGCCTTTATCGCGCCAAACCCCTTTCGGATGGCCGTGTTGTAGCCGGTGGCGAAGTGGCCCACGGGCGAACCCGTCTGCCCTCGGCTGCTGAACATCGTGACGCCGTTGCCAGCCACGGGGAAGTACTCATCCACTATCTGCGCGTCTGTCTTGGCGCTCATGCACTCCTTCATCCAGAAGTCGACAGTAGACAGTACGTACTCGCGGTCATCCTCGGAGATGATGTACGGGTCTATCTCGCGCGTTGAGATGTAGCGGCTGCCCAATTCCTCCTTGAGCCAATCGACGGAATTCTCGGGATACAGGGCTGCGGCGCGGTACTTTGCCGATTGCGCGCCGACTATTATTTCGCCGTCGTCGATGCGGATCGGAATATTCTCCAGAATATTCTTCAGGTTTTTCGCGCGCTTGAGGATGCCCTGCATATCGGGATTGTCCATATAGAACTCCGTAATGAGCCTATACCGCGCCGTGCAGATCTCGGGGTCCGTGCTGCGGTACCGCTCGCGCATTGCCGCCACGCGCGGCGTGATTGGTTTGAATGTGAACGCCATGATACCAACTCCCAAATATAAAAGATTGTATAAACCGTATAATAAACGCGCCGGGCGACGCGGCTTCGGCCGCATGCCCGGCGTGGACGGTTTCAGTCTGTGACGTACGGCAAGAGCGCGATGTGGCGGGCGCGTTTTATCGCCGTCATGAGCTGCCGCTGGTGGGCGGCGCATACGCCGGTGGTGCGGCGCGGCAGTATCTTGCTGCGCTCAGACATAAAGCGGCGCAGCCTAGTTGTGTCCTTGTAATCGATATACTGGCATTTATCAACACAGAACTGGCAGACTTTCCTGCGCCTGCGGTTATTCGTCCTGTTGTCCCTCTCAACTGCCAAATTAAGTTACCTCCCTAAAATCACAATCCATACCTATAGGCACCTGATCGGCCTTGGCCTAAAATCAAAACGGCAGGTCGCCGTCGTCCTCTTCGAGCTCGGAGAATTCCGAAGGGGCGACCGGGGACGCGTAACCGGCGGAATAGTCCGCGGGCTTTGGCTCGGCAAAGGTGCCCGGCGGCGCATAAGCGCCGCCGGCGGCCGTGGCGGCGTCGCGGCTGCGCTTGCTCTCGGTGAAATAGATGTTGTCCGCTATGACCTCCGCGCTGCGGCGCTTGTTCCCGTCTTTGTCCGTCCAGTCGCGTATTTGCAGCCGCCCCGTCACGGCTGCCATTTGGCCTTTGGTGAAGTACTTTGATACAAATTCGCCGGTGCCCCTCCACGCGACGATGTCGATGAAATCCGTCTGCCGCTCGCCGCTGTCTTTTGAGGCATATCCCCTGTCCACCGCGAGCGAGAAAGAAGCGACAGGCGTGCCGCTTTGCGTGTGACGCAGCTCGGGGTCGCGCGTGAGCCTTCCCATCAGTACTATCTGGTTCATCTTTGCCCCTCCTATTCCTCGATTACGGTTATCAATGAGCGCACGACGCCGTCGGTGATCCGCAGCACGCGGTCAAGCTCTGCGGGAAAATCGGGGCCGGAGGTAAACTTGACCAGGACATAATATCCGTCTGTTTTGTCGTTTATGGGGTATGCCAGCTTGCGCTTGCCCATCAGTTCAAGCTCGTCAACCGTGCCGTGCGACTCTATGAGAGCTTTGAATTTTTCTGTTAGCGCGGAAATGTCCTCTTCGCTCCTGTCTGCCTCTATGATGTACATGAGCTCATATTTTGCCGATACTTTTGCCATTTTGCACCTCCTTTTGGACTAATGGCCCCCTGTGCGACAAGGGGCAAGGATACGCAGCATTCAAGCCGCACTATATATATTCTATCACACTGTGCTTATTTGTCAATCGAAATATTTTATCGCGCGGGCGCGCTGCGAGATGCGCGATATGAGACCGGACAGTGTTTTGCCGGGACCTGCCTCAATAAATGTGACTATGCCCGCCTGCAGCATGTTTTCAACTGTGCGGTGCCACAGCACGGGACTTTGTATCTGGCGCGCAAGTGTGTCCGACGCGTCTGCGGCGTAGGGCAGGGCGGTCGCGTTTGCGTATACCGGCACGGAAGGCTCGGAAATGGAGTAAGTCCTGAGCACGTCCTTGAATGCCTCGGAAGCGCCTGCCATAAAGGGGGAGTGGAACCCGCCGCCCGTCGCCAGAGGCATGGCGCGCCCGCCGGAATCTTTAACGCGCGCCTTAAAGGCCTCGAGCGACGCCTCGCCGCCCGCTACCACCACCTGGCCAGGGCAGTTGAAGTTTACTGCGTATACGTCGTCGAACTCGCCGCACAGCTTCGCCACGTCGCCGTCGCCAAGCCTTAAAATGGCGACCATTGCGGCGGCGCGCGAGTCGGCGGCTGCGCGCATCAACTCCCCGCGCGCGCACACGAGCTTGAATCCGTCGGAATATGAAACGGCGCCAGAAAAGGCGAGCGCCGCAAGTTCACCGAGCGAAAAACCGGCGAGCGCGTCCGGCGTGGTTCCGGATTCGCCGATCGCCGCCGCGTACGCGAGATCCGCGCAGTAAAGGCAAGGTTGCGCGTTGTCGGTTAGCGTCAACTCATCCATGCCGCCATCAAAACATTGCGCGATCGTCCCCGGGCGAATGTCCTCCGCCATATCGAAAACCGCGCGCGCGGCAGCGCTCGTCTCATACAGGGCGCGTCCCATTCCGGGGCGCTGGGATCCCTGTCCCGGGAACACGAAAGCTACACCGCCCACTCGCTCGCCCCTTTGATAACGACCTCGGCCTCTGCCATGATCTCGCTTATGATATCCGCCGCACGCTGGCGCTTTTTCACCATGCCGGCGACCTGCCCGGCCAAGAAGCAGCCGTGTTCGGCGTCGCCCTCGACGGCAGCCAGCCTGAGCGCTCCGACGCCGAGTTTCTCCAGATCCTCGTCGGGCAGGGCGCTGTCGTACTCCGCCTTGAGATACGCGCGGGAAAACGGGGTCTTCAAGCTGCGAACAGCGTGCCCCAAGCGCCTTCCCGTCACTACAGTGGCAATATCGCTTGCCTTGATTATCTTGTCTTTGTAATTATCGTGGATGGAACACTCGTCGGCCACCAGGAACCGAGTGCCTATCTGGACCCCGCACGCGCCGAGCGCGCGGACGGCGGCAAACCCGCGGCCGTCCGCGATGCCGCCCGCCGCGATAACGGGTATGCCAACGGCGTCGCACACCTGCGGGACGAGCACGAGCGTGCTCGTGTCGCCCACGTGGCCGCCGCTCTCGCCGCCTTCGGCTATGACGGCTGACGCGCCGGAGCGCTCCATCATCCGCGCGAGCGCAACGGACGCAACGACCGGGATCACGGCTACGCCGGAGTCGATCCACATCTTCATGTACTTTGACGGATTGCCAGCGCCGGTGGTCACAACGGACACGCCCATGTCGGCGACAGTCCGTGCGACCTCGCCGGCATATGGACTCATCAGCATCACGTTGACCCCGAAAGGCCTGTCGGTGAGACTGCGCGCCCTGGCTACCTGGCGGCTTAAATATCCCGCATCGGCGCTCATGGCCGATATTATGCCCAGGCCGCCGCCGTTTGAGACGGCGGCGGCGAGCGTCCCGTCGGATACCCAAGCCATGCCGCCTTGTATTATTGGGTGCTCTATGCCCAGGAGCCCGCAAATCGGAGAGTTTATCATAGGCTCACAGGTTCCTGCTCACAACTTTGACTCGACAAAATCGACAAGTTCGCCAACCGTGCTTATCTTGCCCTCGAGCTCAAGCTCGACTCCCAGATCGCTTTCGAGCTGCATCACCATCTCCACCGTGTCGAGCGAGTCGATCCCCAGATCCTCCAGTGAACTGTCACGGCTGACCGAGTCCGCAGCGAGCCCCAAGTGTTCCGCTATAATTTCCGCTATTTTTTCGAAAACCATGATAAATACCTCTTCCCTTACCACCTTATAATGCATGCGGCGCTCGTGAGGCCGCCTCCAAAACTGCACAGCGCCAGCGCGTCGCCTCGCCGCAGCCTGCCGCCCCTGTTCATCTCGTCGAGCAAGATGGGGATGCTCGCGGCCGATGTGTTGCCGTATCGGTCGATATTGGAGCAAAACCTCTCGCGCGGTATGTCAAGGCGCCGCGCCGCGCCGTCTATTATCCTGATATTGGCTTGATGCGGTATGACCCACGCTATATCGCCGGGAGTCAAACCGGCATCCGCCGTGACGTCCGCTATATCCGTGCAAAACGCTGTGACGGCGAACTTATATGTCTCCTGCCCGTTCATGGACACGTATGGGTACGGCGGTTCGCGTTGGTAAAACGGAGAGCCGCCCTGCCATCCGGCGACTTTTATGACACCGTCCCCGCCGCGCGCCGTGAGTTTTGAGGATAGGTATCCGCTGCCCGCGCCCAACACGGCGGCGCCGGCGCCATCGCCGAAGATTACGCACGTCCGCCTGTCGCTCCAGTCCACAAGGGCGCTCATGCGCTCCGCGCCGATCACAAGCGCTCTTTGTACCTTTTGCCGCGAAAAAAAACCGGCGGCGACGTCGAGGGCATATATAAATCCTGAACACGCGGCAGAGATGTCCAGCGCCGGGCACGATGCGCCGAGGAGTTCCTGCACGGAACACGCCACGGACGGGCAGACATTGTCCCCGCTGATTGTGGCGCACAGTATGAGGCCGAGATCGCCGGGGTCGACGCCGCTCGCTTCGATTGCCGATTTCGCGGCGCCGTATGCCAGTTGCACGGTAGATTCGGTAGTGCAGACCCGGCGCTCGCGTACGCCGACCCGCTGCGTTATCCACTCGTCGCCCGTGTCGACACGTTGTCCCAGTTCGTCATTGGCAACAACGCGTTTTGGTACACAATGACCCGTGCCCAGAATACTAAAACTCATGTAAAAACGTCCTCAGGCGGATCTTCTTATAATTTCGGCAGCGCTTGCCCCGCCGCCGTTCGGGGCGTGTGAACGAATACTACAGCATGCGCGGGTATATGTCAAGCGCTTATATTTGAGACAAGTTGCTTTGTGTCGCGCGCTATGACGAGTTCCTCGTTTGTGGGGATGACAAAAACGCGTGAGTTTGAGCCCTCTCCCGTTATCTCCGCGAGGACGCCGCGCGTCTTGTTTTTCTCCTTGTCGATAGTAATACCTATCCCGCCGAGCCGCTCTACTATGGCCTCGCGCGCCGAGGGGGAGTTCTCTCCGAGCCCGGCTGTGAATACTATTGCGTCCGCGCCGCCGAGCACGCCGATGTACGAGCTGACATATTTAAGCGTCTGGTAGTAGAATATCTCGAGCGCGAGGCGTGCACGGGCGTTGCCGCTCCCCGCCGCTGCCTCTATGTCGCGGAAGTCGGACGACACGCCCGACACGCCGAGCACGCCGGACTCTTTGTTTAATATAGTGATGACATCCCCGAGCGAGATGCCGGCTCTGTCGGACACGAACTGTATTACAGCGGGGTCTATGCTACCGCTGCGCGTCCCCATGGGAAGCCCTTCGAGCGGGGTGAGGCCCATCGTGGTATCTACGCACTTCCCGCCGAGCACGGCGGCTATGGACGAGCCGTTGCCGAGGTGGCACGTGACGACGCGGGAACTCTCGGCTGGGACATCCAAGAGCTCACTGGCTCTTGCCGACACATAGCGGTGC
>JAITEC010000158.1 GCA_031282225.1 Oscillospiraceae bacterium
ATAAACCTACCGTCGCGCGGCGCCCTGGAGTCCGCGACTACGATCCTGTAGTACGGTTTTTTATTTGCGCCCATCCTGCGCAGCCTGATTTTTACCATAATAAAACAAACCTCCGTAAAAAATAAATAATAAAATCTATGTTATCTTGGCTGCATTAAGCCTTTCATTAACCCCTTGTTTGACGACAACGACATTATGGACGACATCTTGCCCCGGGATAGTTGCCTGAACACGGACTGGACGGATTCGTACTGTTTGATAAGGCGGTTGACGTCCGTTACGCGGACGCCGCTTCCGGAGGCAATGCGCCTTTTTCTGCTGCTGTTCAATACGGCGGGATTCGCGCGCTCGTGCGGAGTCATTGAAAGTATGACGGCCTCCGTGCGCGACATGGATCGCTCGTCTATGGCGTCGGCGGATATCATCTTGGGGTCGGCGCCCGGCAGCATGCGCAAGATGTCGCTCGCGCCTCCCATGGACCGGAGCTGCTGGAGCTGCTCGTAGTAGTCCGTCAGCGTGAATTTGTTCTTGAGGAGCCGCTGGGCTGTCTCTGCGGCGTTCTTTTCGTCCGCAGCGCGCTCGGCGCGCTCAATGAGCGTGAGCATGTCGCCCATTCCCAATATTCGCGAGGCCATGCGCTCGGGGTGGAACACGTCTATCTGGTCGAGCTTTTCCCCCAGTCCGACGAATTTTATGGGCTTGCCCGTGGCCGCGCGCACGGAGAGCGCGGCGCCGCCGCGGGCGTCGCCGTCGAGCTTTGTGAGCATCACCCCGTCTATGCCCAGAAGGGAGTTGAAAGCCAGCGCGGCGTTGACGGCGTCCTGTCCTGTCATCGCGTCGAGCACGAGCAGTGTCTCGGAGGGCCGGGCGGCATCGCGGATATCCCGCAGCTCGTCCATCAGTTCCTCGTCTATGTGGAGCCGCCCGGCGGTGTCGAGGAAGACCATGTCGTTGCCGTGCTTTACGGCGTGCGACACGGCGGCCCTGGCGATGTCGGCGGGGGGAGCCGTGCCCATTTGAAATACGGGGATGCCGAGTTTGTCCCCCACGGTCTGCAGCTGCTCTATGGCGGCGGGGCGGTATATGTCGCACGCCGCCAGCAGCGGGCGCTTGCCGTTGCGCCGGCGCATGAAATCGGCCAGCTTTGCCCCGTTTGTAGTCTTGCCAGCGCCTTGGAGACCCACGAGCATGACTACGCTCGGGGGAGTGGGGGAGACATTGAGCTTTGCGTCATCTCCGCCCATCAGCGCGCGCATCTCGTCGCTGACTATCTACACCACCATCTGGGCGGGCGTCAGGCTCTCAAGCACGTCCGCGCCCATGGCACGCGCGCTCACGGCGGCTATAAAATCTTTCGCCACTTTATAGCCCACGTCCGCCTCCAGCAGCGCCAGCCGGACCTCGCGCATCGCTTCTTTAATATCGGACTCGTTTATGCGCCCCTTGCCGCGCAGTTTCTTGAATACCGCGCCGAGCTTTTCCGAAAGGCTCTCAAATGCCACCGCGCCACCTCGCAATCAACTTAGTGACAGCCAGTCTACACTGCGGGGCGCGCTTTGTCAAGTGGCTCGGCCGCGCTTGCAAAAACCCGGGGGGTGGGGTATACTGGGAGGACAGGCCGCGAGGGCGGATTTTGGGCGATTTGGGAGGGTGTTTGTCGTGGCAAAGGACAAAAAGGTGGAGCGGATCACGGATATGGACGCGGACTTCGCGCAGTGGTACACGGACGTCGTGACGCGCGCGGAACTCATAGACTACTCGGGCGTGAAGGGGTTCTACGTCCTGCGACCGTACGGATACGCCATCTGGGAGAACATACAGGCGGAACTGGACCGCCGGTTCAAAGAGACGGGACACGAGAACGTGTCCATGCCGCTATTAATACCCGAGTCGCTGCTGCAAAAGGAGAAAGACCACGTGGAGGGCTTCGCGCCCGAGTGCGCGTGGGTCACATACGGCGGAGCCGAGGAGCTCGAGGAGCGCCTGTGCATACGCCCCACGTCGGAGACGCTGTTTTGCGAGCACTGGGCGAGGACCGTGGAGTCCTGGCGCGACTTGCCAAAGCTATATAACCAGTGGTGCAGCGTGCTGCGCTGGGAGAAATCCACGCGCCCGTTCCTGCGCCACCGCGAATTCCTGTGGCAGGAGGGCCACACGCTCCACGCGACGGCCGAGGAGGCCATAGAGGAGACGGAGCGCATGCTCGGGGTATACGCCGAGCTCTGCGAAAATTATCTGGCCATGCCCGTGACAAAGGGCCTAAAGACCGACAGGGAGAAGTTCGCCGGCGCCGAACGGACATACACGATAGAGTGTATGATGCACGACGGGAAAGCGCTCCAAAACGGCACGAGCCACTACTTCGGAGACGGTTTCGCACGCGCGTTTGGCATTACATTCTCAGACAAGAACAACACGCTGCAATACCCGCACGAGACATCGTGGGGTTACGCCACGCGCTCGATAGGCGGCGTGATCATGACGCACGGAGACAACAGCGGGCTGGTGCTTCCGCCGGGCGTGGCGCCGGTGCAGGCAGTCGTCGTCCCCGTGGCATCGCACAAGCCGGGCGTTTTGGAACGGGCGCGGGAACTCTGCGAGACATTGAAGCGCGCGGGGCTGCGCGCGAAGACAGACGAGTCGGACAACTCTCCCGGCTGGAAGTTCGCCGAACATGAGATGCGCGGCGTGCCCGTGCGGCTGGAACTCGGCCCGCGCGACATTGAGGGCGGAAAGTGCGTCGCCGTGCGCCGCGCGGACGGCGCAAAAATCGAAATACCGCTCGAAGGGGCGGCGGAGGGCGTCCGCGCGATACTAAAAGAGGCGCACGGCATTATGTTCGCGCGCGCGAAGGCGCGGCTCGACGAGAACACGCGAGTGGCTTCGAGCTTGGACGAGGTAAAGAGCATAATCGCCGAAAAGGGCGGTTTTATCGTGACGCCGTGGTGCGGTGACGAGGCGTGTGAGATCCGGATGAAGGAGGATGCCGGCGTGACAAGCCGCTGCATACCATTTGGGCAGGAGCGCGTGGGGGACGTGTGCCCCGCCTGCGGAAGGACGGCGGACAAGACAGTCGTCTGGGGCGTGGCGTACTGAAAGGGGATGGAGGCAAATGCCTGACGCTCATACTCGGGCGCGCCGGGACCGGCAAGACGGCGCACATAATGAGCGAGATCCGCTCGCTCGGCGAGGGCGGCGAGAGGGGGTTGCGGCTGATTGTGCCGGACCAGTTTTCGCACGGCGCGGAGCGGCAGCTGTGCCAAGTGTGCGGCGACTCGCTGAGCCTTTACGGGGAGGTGGTGACGTTCACGGGGCTGTGTTCGCGCGTGTTTGCACAGGCGGGCTGCGCCGCCGAGACGTTTCTCGGGGAGGGCGCCGTGATCTTGGCGATGTGGCGTGCCCTGGAATCTGTGCGGGCGCGCCTTGTCGCCTACCGCAATTTGGGTGCGGGCGCGGACTTCGCGCGGGAACTGCTCGCCGCCGCCCGCGAGTTCAAGTGCGCGCGTATAACGCCCTCGGCGCTCGCAGAGGTGTCCGGGGCGGCTTCCGGCGCGTTGCGGGGCAAGCTTGCGGATCTGTCGCTGATAATGGGCGCTTACGAGGGCATAACGCGCGGCGAACGGGATCCGGCTGACAAACTGTCATTGCTGGCGGAACTAATACCGCAGTGCGGCGCCTTGGAGGGCGGGCGAGTGTACATAGACGGGTTCAACGATTTCACGCAGCAGGAGATATCCGTCGTCCGCGCGCTGCTCGACAAGTGCGGGCGCGTCACCGTAGGGCTCACGTGCGGCGGACTGACGGACGCCGAGGAGGTATTCGAGCTGCCGCGGTCGGCGGCGGACAGGCTCATGAGGGCGGCCCGCGACGCCGGCGCCCGCTGCGAGTCGGTGAGCTTGGGTATCCCGGCGCGCGACACGCGCGCGCCGGAGCTGCGGCACATGGACAGGTGGCTGTTCGCGCCACGCGCCATTCGGTTCGAGGGCACCTATCGCGGAGGAGTGAGGCTCCTGCGCGCGCCGGCGCCTTACGCCGAGTGCGAGGAGGCGGCGGCGCACGCGCTGCGGCTCGCGCGCCGGGGATACCGCTGGCGCGACATCGCCGTCGCGGCGCGCGACGCCGCCGGCTATATACCGCTGTGCGAGAGCGTGTTCGGGCGGTACGGCATACCAGTATTCACGGGCGGCAGGGAGGACATACTCCAAAAGCCGCCCATGGCGCTCGTTATTGCGGCGCTGGAGACCGTCACGGGGGGCTGGGAGTATTCAAGCATGTTCCGGTACCTCAAGACGGGGCTCACGGATATTACGGCGGAAGAGTGCTGCCTGCTGGAGAATTATGTATTAAAATGGAACATAAGGGGCGGGCGAGGCATATGGACGCGCGCCGCCCCGTGGACAATGCCCGCCGAGGGCAGCGGGCGGGCGCGGGACGGGGACGGCGGCGCGACGGCACGCATAGACGACATACGCGCGCGCGCGGCGGCGCCGCTGGACGCGCTGCGGGCAGCCGTGGACGGTGAGACGGAATGCGGCGCGAAACTGGCTGGACTGCTCGCGTTCCTCGAGCGCATAGGGCTGCCGGAGCGGCTGACGGAAAAGGCGGCCGAATTCACGAGACGAGGGGATATGCGCGCGGCCTCCGAGTACGCACGGCTTTGGGATATACTCGGCGAGGTGTGCGGGCAGTTTGGGCGCATGCTGGGGGGCACCCGAGCCGACGGGGCTGAGTTCATGCGGCTGTTCACGCTCGCCGTATCGTGTTATGATGTCTCTGTGATACCCGTGTCGCTCGACAGGGTCGTGCTGGGAGACATGGCAAAGGGCAGGCACAGGGATGTGAAGTGCCTCATCGTGCTCGGCGCATCCGAATCGGGCCTGCCGCACGTGCCGGACGGCGGAGGCGTACTGACGGACGCCGAGCGGATCGAGATGGCTATCCTGGGAGCGGACTCGGGCGGCACCGCCTCCGAGCGGTACGCGCGGGAGATAAACATGATATACTCGTCGCTCGCAATGCCTGCGCGCGAGCTCTTTGTCACATATTCGGCGGACGGCGGGAGCGGTCCGTCGCCAGTAATGACGAGGCTCTCGGAGATGTTCGGGGTGCCAATAGAGGAGTCGCGGGCGCCCGAGAGACTCTCTGAGGCACCTGTTCCCTGTTCCGAACTCGCGGCCATGGCGGACGGGTTCCCGCACAGCGCCGTCGCGGCGGCGGCGAGGGAGTATTTTTGTCGCGGGCGCGAACGCGGCGTGGCAGCGAGCGACGAGCGGCTGACGCGCGAGCGGGCGGCGGCGCTGTACGGGAGCGAGCCCGACCTGTCGGCCTCGCGCGCGAACAGGTTCAACTCGTGCAAGTTCGCGTTTTTCATGGAACACGGGCTGCGCGCGCGCGCGCGTGGACGGGCGGAGCTGGACGCGCCGGCCTCTGGTACATTTATGCACTACATACTGGAAAAAACGGCGAGCGAGATAGCGGGGACGGTCGGATTTGGGCAAGTGACGGCGCGGGAATGCGCCATTCTAGCCGCCAGGCACGCCGACGAATACGCGCGGCGCGAGCTGGGAGGGTTTGACGACAGGTCCGGCAGGTTCCGCTTTATGTATAAGAGACTGGCTGCCGACGCCGCGCGGATAGTGGCGGATACGGCGGGCGAGATGGGCCGATCGGAGTTCAAGCCGTGCGAATTCGAGTACAAGTTCTCCGATCATGTGCAAAAAGATGGCGCGAGTTTCCGGCTGACGGGGCTTGTGGACAGGATAGACGAGTGGGACAGCGGCGGCGCGAGGTATGTGCGCGTTATAGACTACAAGACCGGAAAGATGTCGCTTGACCTCACGGAAGTGTACTATGGCGTAAACGCGCAGATGCTCATATACCTCTCCGCTCTGCGAAGGCGCGGAGGGCGCGCGGAGGGCGCGGTACCGGCGGGCATACTGTATGTGCCGGCGCGCGACACGGTGCTCCCGGCCGCGCGGAACATAACTGACGCGCAACTCGCGAAGCTGCGGGAGCGAGAGCTGCGGCGCTCCGGGATACTGCTCCATGACGCGCACGTGCTCGACGCGATGGAGACAGGCGGTGAGAACATATACCTGCCCGTGTGCCGGGACGCAGACGGCGCGTACAGCGGGGACGCGCTGGTATCGCCGCGCCGCTTTGAGCGGTTGCTGGAGTACGCTGACGACATTTTGGCCGGCGTCGCCTCGCGCGTGGCAGACGGGGAGGTGGCGCCGGATCCGTACACGGCGGACGGCCGCAGCGGACCATGCGATTACTGTGATTACCGCTCGGCGTGCCGTTTCGGGGAATCGGGCGGCGAGATGAGGCTCTTGCGGAAACTGGCGCCCGCAGAGTTTTGGGCGCTGCTGGAGGCGGGGGCATGATCCCGGGCGCGTTCGCGCCGACTGGCGAACAGGAGCTCGCCGTAAAATACCGGGGCGGCGCGCTGCTCGTCTCGGCGGCGGCGGGATCGGGGAAGACCAGGGTCCTCGCGGAGCGGTTGGTCGGGTACATAACGGACCCGGACAGGGACTATAATATAGACGAATTCCTCGTAATAACGTACACGCGCGCGGCGGCGGACGAATTGCGCGGCAGGATACGCGCGGAGATATCGGCGAGGCTATCCGCCTCGCCGGACGATGTGAACCTGCGGCGGCAGTACGCGCTGTGCCACAACGCGCAAATAGGCACGATACACGGCTTTTGCGCGCAGTTGCTGCGGCAAAACGCGCACGCGCTCGGCATCCCGTCCAATTTCCGCGTCGCCGACGAGGCGGAGTGCGCACTGCTCAGGGAGCGCGCGTTGGACGACGTCATAGACGGGCGATGCGCCGCCGCGCTCGCCTCAGACGGGCGCGGCGGCGGTTTTGAGCAGCTCGCGGATATGTTTTTTACGCCGCGCGGCGACAGGAGGCTCCGTGATGCCGTGCTCGACATATACGGCAAACTGCTGTGCCACCCGCATCCGGACATGTGGATGGCACAGCAGCTGGACAATGCCGGCGCCATATATGGGCCGGGCGACGATGCCGCGCGTACGGTATGGGGAAAGGTGATAATCGCGGCCGCCGGACGCGCCGCGTCGCACTGGCTCGCCCGAATGCGCGCGCTGCACGGCGAGATGGGCGCGCACCCCGTTTTTATGAAGGCCTACGGGCGCAGCGTGGAGGTGTCCATCGCCGGAATACAGGATTTTTTAGAAGCGCTCGGAGAGGGGTGGGACGCGGCGCGCGCGCGGGCCGGCGTTGAATTCCCTCCGGCCCGCGTCTCGGGTTACGAAGAATTAAAGGATATCCGCACCGCGTGCTCCAAGGGCATGAAAAAAGTGGCGGCGATGTTCGAGTACGGGTCGCGAGAGCTGCTGCGCGATATAGAGGGCATAGGACCCGCCGTATCTGAACTGCTGAGTCTTGCCGACGACTTTGGCCGAGCGTATGAGGCGCTCCGGCGCGCGCGCGGGATAGTGGATTTCGCGGACCTTGAGCACCTCGCGCTCGCGCTGCTGGAGGACGCTGCGACCGGCGAGCCAGCAGCGGCGTCAATAGCGGCGAGGGCTCGCTTCGAGGAGATACTCATAGACGAGTATCAAGACATAAACGCCGTGCAGGAACTCATTTTCGGCGCGCTCTCGCGCGGGGGCGGCAACATATTCATGGTGGGGGACGCGCGACAGTCGATATACGGGTTTAGGCAGGCGAGCCCCGCAATATTCCTGAAAAAGTACGGACAGTATGCCGACGCATCGCCGTCGGACGCGGCGCGCGGCACCGTCCGGGGCGGGAGACGCGCGCGGCTCACGGGCAACTTCCGTTCCAGAGCGGGCATATTGGAGGCGGTTAATTATATATTCGAGAACATAATGTCAGTTGAGTTCGGCGGGATGGAGTACACAAGGGGGGAGTTCCTGAGCGCGTGCCGGAGTTCCACCGGCGGCGCTGCGCAGCCGCCGGTGGAGCTGGATGTGCTTGATTTGAGCGAGCGCGAGGATGGGGAAGCCGAGCACGTGGCACTGAGGATCGAAGAGCTGCTGCGCGCGGAGCCGTTCATCCCGGACGGGCGGGGGGGCCTGCGCGCCGCCCGCCCGTCCGATTTCGCCATACTGCTCAGAAGCGTAAGAAACAAGGCGGCGCGCTATTACGGCGCGCTGATGCGGCGCGGCTTGCCGGCTGCCATGCCGGCAAGCGACGGATTTTTCGAGGCGCCGGAGATAATGGCGGCGATGGCGCTGCTCGGCGTAATAGACAACCCGATGCAGGACATTCCGCTTATATCCGTACTGCGCGGGCCCATATACGGTTTTACTGCGGACGGGCTTGCCGATATACGCCTGGCGCTTCCAGGCGCGGATTTCTATGCGGCGCTGCGCGAAGCCGCGCGGTCGGACGCGAAGTGCCGCGAGTTCGTGCTGGAACTCGATGCGCTCCGAGAGGCCGCGCCGGACATGTCCGCCGACAGATTTATATTCCACGTATACGGCGTGACGGGTCTCCTGGGAAAGGTCTCGCCCGATAGCTCCGGGCGAGAGCGGCTCATGCGGTTGGCGGAGTACGCGCGCCAATACGAGGCGAGAGGGCACAGGGGGCTCTTCGGGTTCGTCTCATATATGCGGCGCCTGGCCGAGAGCGGCAGGGAGCCGGGCGAGAGCGGGGAGGAGGCGTCCGGAGACGCGGTGCGCATTATGAGCGTGCACAAGTCCAAGGGACTGGAGTTCCCCGTGGCAATACTCGCGGACACCGCGAAGAGGCTAAACGCGGAGGACATGAAGGCGCCCGCGTTGGTTCACGCCGAGCTGGGCGTGGGCATAAAGATGCGCGACATGGAAAGGCGCATTGAATACCAGACGCTGCCGCGCGCCGCTGCGGCGCGCGCACTGACGGACGAGGCGCGCTCGGAGGAACTGCGTGTGCTGTATGTCGCGCTGACGCGGGCGCGCGAAAAGCTGATAATCGTGTGCTCGCTCAAAAATGCCGGGCGGACGCTGCGCAAATTGAGTCAGGACGCGGCGCGCCCCGTGCCGGCGCAGACGCTCATAGACGCGTCGTCCATGGCGGAATGGATACTGCTCGCGGCGCTCACGCGACCGGAATCGGAGCGCCTCACGGACTGCGGCGAGGATGCCCCGGCGCCCGCAGCCGGGCAGTGGGACATGCGGCGTTACGGGAGCGCGACCCCGCCTCCGGACAGGCCCGCGGCGCCGCAGGGTGCGGCCGCGCCGGCTCCGGGCGGATCCGCAGCGCCGGTGCCCGCAAGCGCCGCGGATGTAGCGGAACTGGGGCGACGCCTTGAATTTGTATATCCTAACTCAGCGTCCGTAGACCTGCCGTCTAAACTTACGGTGACGGAGCTCAAGGGCAAGTTCGGCGAGACGGAGCCCGGAGAGGACGCGGCCGTGTATATACGCGAGCGCAGGGCCAAATTCATTGTACCTAGCGTCGCCGCGCGCGGGGGGCTGAGCGGCGCGCGGCGCGGCACGGCCATCCACCTCGCCATGCAGTGCGCGGACTACTCGATGTGCGGGAGCGAGGAGGGTACGGCGAAGGAGGTAGGGCGCCTTGTGCGGGAGGGATATATTACGCCGGAACAGGGGGCGGCGGCGGACATACGCGGCATGGCGGCGTTTTTTTCGTCGGGTACCGGGGTGCGGCTGCGGGCATCGGACAGGGTGTTCCGCGAATTTCGTTTCTCGCTGCTGACCCCGGCGCGGGAGCTGTTCCCGGGGGGAGGCGACGACGAAATACTGTTCCAGGGCGTGGTGGACTGTGCATATGAGTCCGCAGGAGAACTCACGCTGATAGATTTTAAGACCGACAGCGTGACGGAAGACACCCTGCCGGAGCGTGCGCGCGGGTACGAGGGGCAGCTGAGGCTATACGCCGGCGCCCTGACGCGCGTGACAGGGCTCCCCGTCGCACACAAGCTCATATACTTCTTTGCGCTCCAGCGTTTTTGGGACGTCGATTAGTCTCTGGTTGCCGCTGCCCCGCCAGCGGAGCTCCAGGCTTCGCCTGGCCAGTATAAACCTGCCGTCCACAAGCACGTCTGTCAGGCGCAGCAGTTCAGCCGCGCCCGTGTCGCGCTCCGCGAGCACGCGCAATTCCTCGAACGCGTAACCCGTGTATGTCCACACGTCAAGCCCCGCGTTTTTTGCCGCCTGCGCTATCTCGGCACACTCTCCCGCCTGCGCGAAAGGCTCGCCTCCGGAGAGCGTGAGGCCGTCGGTCAGCGGATTTCTAAGCATTTCGGCGATCATATCGCGCGTATCGCGCTCCTCGCCGCCTCCGGGGTCGTGCGTTTGAGGATTATGGCACCCCTCGCAGCGGTGCGGGCAGCCCTGCGCGAACACCGTGAAGCGCAGCCCCGGGCCGTCGACTATGGAATCTTGCACGATGCCTGCCACGCGCATTGGCCTATACCGCCTTTATGCCGTGCTTGACTCTGTCCGACTCCTCGGAGCGCTTGGCGTTGTTCCACCTGTCGAGCGTGTTGCCGAGGTAGCCCGTCACGCGGCGGATGCGCTTGAAGCTGGGCCCGCCTTCGCTCTCCGAGCGCCCGCACTTGGGGCAGGAGTCGCCTATTATGCCCGTGTAGCCGCACACGGGGTCGCGGTCAACGGGGTGGTTAATGGATCCGTAGCCGATGCCGGAGCGCTGCATGAAGCGTATGATCTTTTCAAACGCGTCGAGGTTTTGCATCGGGTCGCCGTCCATCTCGATATAACTGATGTGACCCGCGTTCGTCAGCGCGTGGTAGGGCGCCTCTATGCGGATCTTGTCGAAAGCATTTATCCCATAGTACACAGGAACGTGGAAGCCGTTCGTGTAGTAGTCGCGATCGGTGACGCCGGGTATAAGGCCGAATTTTTTTCGGTCGAGCTTCACGAAACGCCCCGAAAGCCCCTCCGCAGGCGTGGCGATGAGCGTGAAGTTGAGCTTCCGCTTTTTCGTCTCCTCGTCGCAGCGGCGGCGCATGTGCGAGATTATCTCAATGCCCAGGTTTTGCGCCCTGGCGGACTGCCCGTGGTGCTCGCCCGTGAGCGCTATGAGAGCCTCGGCGAGCCCTATGAACCCGATGGAGAGCGTCCCGTGCTTTAGCACCTCGCGCACCTCGTCGTCCCATTTGAGTTTCTCGCTGTCTATCCACACGCCCTGCCCCATGAGAAACGGATAGTTGTAGACATGCTTGCGGCACTGTATTTCGAAGCGTTCCATCAGTTGATCAATGACGAGCCCGAGTTTGCCGTCCAAGTCCTCAAAGAAGCGCCCTATGTCGTCTCCGGCCTTTATGGCAAGGCGCGGCAGGTTTATGGATGTAAACGAGAGGTTCCCGCGGCCGTTGCTCACCTCGCGCCCGGGGTCGTGCGCATTGCCTATGACGCGCGTGCGGCAGCCCATATACGCAATCTCCGTCTCCGGGTGCCCCTCTTTATAGTACTGAGCGTTGAACGGGGCGTCGAGGAACGAGAAATTCGGGAACAGCCGCTTTGCCGAGCAGCGGCAGGCGAGCTTGAACAGGTCGTAGTTCGGCTCTCCGGGGTTGAGGTTGACGCCCGCTTTCACCCTGAAGACCTGTATGGGGAATATGTGCGTCTCGCCGCCTCCGAGACCGTCCTCCGTTGTGAGCATGACGTTTTTCATCACCATGCGCCCTTCGGGCGACGTGTCCATGCCGTAGTTTATCGATGAGAACGGCGTCTGCGCCCCCGCACGCGAGTTCATGGTGTTCAGGTTGTGTATAAAGGCCTCCATGGCCTGAAATGTCGCGCGATCCGTCTCCTTTGTCGCGTGGTAGTGCGCGAGCCCCTGCGCTTTTTTGAGGTCGTCCCCGGCGCCGAAGCGCGCCTCTAGCAGGCCGAGTTCCCGGGCGAGATATTCCCCGTCGCCCTCAAGCGCGGGGGAGAGTCCCGAATCGTCTTTTATCCCGGACATAATCGAGCGCAGCTCGTCCTCCGGGTCGTCAATTGAGCGCGAGAGCATTAGGGATTTCGCCAGATTTTGCCGATACAGGCGTATAAATGTCTTGCGGACGCCGTCCGCCATCCCGTAGTCGAAGTTGACTATGCTCTGCCCGCCGTGCTGGTCGTTTTGGTTTGACTGCACGGCTATGCACGCCAAGGCGGCGTAGGAAGAGATGTCGTTGGGTTCGCGCAACATGCCGTGACCCGTTGAAAAGCCGTTTTTGAACAGTTTAATAATGTCGATCTGCGTGCACGTGGTAGTCAGCGTGAGAAAATCGAGGTCGTGTATGTGGATGTCGCCGTCTGAGTGCGCTCGGGCGTGGTCGGGTCCCAGCACGAACATGTTGTAGAACTGTTTGGCGCCCTCGCTGCCAAATTTGAGCATGACGCCCATGGCCGTGTCGCCGTCGATGTTGGCGTTCTCGCGCTTTATGTCGCTGTCGCGCGCGTCGGCGAACGTGATTTCCTCGTATATCTGCATGAGGCGCGTGTTCATCTGGCGGCGGCGGTTACGTCCCTCGCGGTACAGGATGTAGGCTTTCGCCGTCGTTATGTAGCCGTTGTCCATCAGCACTTTCTCAACAATGTCTTGAATGTGCTCTACATCCGGCTCCGCGGCACCCTCCAGTTCCAGGATGGACACGACATCCCGCGCGAGCGGAGCGGCAAGCTCCCTGCCGTCGGGCCGGTACGTGGCGTTGAATGCCTTCTCGATGGCGTCTGAGATCTTGCTCATATCGAACGGAACAAGGCGCCCGTCCCTTTTTTTTATGTTTGATACCGACATGCGAAAAATCAGTCCTTTACAACATATAGTGTTATTCTATTTATAGGCGGACTATATCATACAACGTATAGAACGGGATGTCAAGGGGGCAATGGCAATTTAAGATTAAAAAAAGGGTGGGCAAAACTTACCGGCAAAACAGCCGGAGGGGGGAGCGAAGCGATACGCGTTGAAAACAGCGTGGGGCATATGCTATACTTCACGCGAAACAATGCTCAAGAGGGCGTTATGTCAGCGGCAGGAGACCGGATGCCGGGGCGGTGTCCGACTTAGCTGAGAAAGGCGGCGAAAAGATTATGGTTATAAAACACGGCGCCGGTTCCTACCATGTCGGACTGGACGACGCGCGGGGCGCGCGATACGCGATATTGCCCGGGGATCCCGGCAGGGTGGAGAGTATTGCGGAGCTCCTCGACAGGCCGAGGTTCCTCGCGCAAAACCGCGAGTACACAACGTGGATAGGCGAGGTGCTGGGAGAGCCCGTGCTGGTGACGTCCACCGGCATCGGCGGGCCGTCGGCGGCCATATGTGTGGAGGAACTGTATATGGCGGGGGTGAGGAATTTTGTGCGCGTGGGGACATGCGGAGGCATGGCGGCGGAGGTGGCAGCCGGCGACTTGGTGATAGCGAATGCCGCTATACGAATGGACGGAGTCACA
The DNA here is from genome assembly GCA_031282225.1 of Oscillospiraceae bacterium. Taxonomy (GTDB): domain Bacteria; phylum Bacillota; class Clostridia; order Oscillospirales; family Oscillospiraceae; genus JAISBX01. The sequence goes on from JAITEC010000158.1 coordinate 13,406, forward strand.
AAGGAATATGTGCCGGTGGAATTCCCCGCCGTAGCCGACATCTCCGTGACAAACGCGCTGATTGCGGCCGCGAGGGAGCGCGGCGCCGCGTGGCATTGCGGCGTGGTGCACTGCAAGGACTCGTTTTACGGCCAGCACTCGCCGGAGGCAATGCCCGTTGGGTACGAGCTGCGTGACAAGTGGCGGGCGTGGATAGCCGCAGGGTGCTTGGCGTCGGAGATGGAGAGTTCCGCAGTGTTCATAGTCTCGCAGATATTGCGCGCGAGGGCGGGATGCGTGCTGAGCGCCATTTGGAACCAAGAAATCAGCAGCCCGAAACCCGACGGGTCATTTAAGCCGGACACGGCGTCCGCCGCGCAGATTGCGGCAGACGCCGTGAGGATGCTCATACGGGACGGAAGAAACGGCGGCTAGGCGCCTAAAAGCCGGCCAACAGCGATTGAAGCGAGCGCTGGCGGGATATGACGCCGTATAGCAGCGAGATGAAATACACGTTGACAATGTTGGCCAAAACTTCCTCTACGGCCCTGGGAATCCACACCACGGCGAAGGGCAGGAGCTTCCAAGAGGTGAACAGCATCTCGCGCAAGACTACCGTATTGAGCGTGGTGGTGACCATTCCCGTGACGAGCGCGGCGATCAGCAGCTGCGCGATGGGGAGGGCGGCGCGGCCGGCCGCGAGCCGCGATACGATGAAATCCACAATGAGCAGCACGAGCCCGAGCGCCCCGCTTCCGATGAGACCGTATGTCATGCTGACTATGTACGCTGTCAGGCCGGAGGCGGGGTCTTTGGCGGTGACGGTGCGCTGCACGAGCATGCGGCCTATGAGACCCATGCCGTCCGTTATCGCCTCTGTCACTTCCGGAGTGATGGCGTCGGCGTTGGCTAGGTATATCTCGTTGCTCCCGTAAAAGCCGCTGTCGATGCCGTCGGCTTTTAGAGAGACTGCGTTGCCGATGCCCAGGGAGAGCATGAGCAGAGTAAAGACGAGCGTGCCCGCGCGTATGCCCCTGGTGCCCCTGTTCCTCAGCGCCAGCCACAGCGCGCCCCGCAGCGCGCCCCCAAGCGCTGCCGTAAGCGTCAGCAGCGGCATATAGGCGCCTGTGGGCTTCAGCACAAAGCCCATTAGATCCCCGAGCGCACCCGTAATGCAACCGTACACCGGGCCGAACAGGATGGACGGCATCATGGAGAAAATGCCGGATACCCCTATGCGCACCCCGTTCTCGCCGAACAGCGGTATGTCGATAGTCAATACGGTTCTCAGTACCAGCGCGATTGCGAGCAAAATTGCCGAGACGGTGATTGCGCGTATATGCTTTGCTTGTTTTGACATGTCCTTCTCCTTTTGGCACCGCCGACTGGGGCACATCCGGCGCGTGCCGTGAAATTGTGCTTGCCGATACGCTGCCGGCAAAGCGAGCCGCCTTTTCCGTCCGGTGACAGAAAAGGCGGCGAAATACACGCGCATTAGCGTACAGCGGACGCGGGAGACCATCGCAAGCGATTTGACATCAAAACGCTTTCGTCCGCCAGCAACTTCCCATCTGAACGGCACTTAACGCGGTTTTCCCTACTCTGTTATTGACTTGCCCACATCATAGCACGTCGCGCTGCGGGATGCAAGTGTTTTTTTCGGCGGCTTTGGGCCGCGTCTGCGTCAGGCCTGCGTCAGCTGTACACGAACACGGTCACGGGGATGCCGAGCAGGGCGGAGATTTCGCTCTCCATTTTTTGTTTTAGCTCATGCGCTATTTTTTCTTTTGCCTTTTCGCCGTCCAAACTGACGAGCTTGCCTGAATAGTCGAACTCCCAGCTGTAGGCAATGCCGATGACCAAGGCGTTGTTCGGCGCCTGCGTTATGCCGCTCATGGCGCCGTGGTCGTAAATCGCCGTGAAGTCGCCGTCGCCGTCTTCGTAGCGGACGGATATCACATCTTTGTAGGTGCGCCCGACGAGACCGGATAAGTCCTCGCTGCCCCTCAACGTTTCCAGATCGGCTGTGTCGAGCCTTTCGATGTGGAAATTGTTCCGAAGGAAAATGTATTTGTTGCCATAGCTCCCGTATTTTTGGTAGACGCCCTGTTCGTCCGGCGGAACGGCGGGGAAAGCATAAGCTCCGCCGCTTAGCGCCCCGTCGTACTGCGAGATATCCGCCGCATTGTCCAAGTACGCGTAGAACGCGGCCTTGTACCTCGCCTGCAAAGAGAGATACCCCTCGCTCAGCGCGCCGTCGCCGGATATAAGGCCGTTTTGCTCCGCGAGCGCGTAGTCGAATGACTGCGGCGCGAAATCCGAGCTCTCCTCAACCGTGGGGATCAATATGTCGTTATCCATCAATGAATCGCCCTTTCCGAACGTATTTGAACGGCATGACGCCAACAGGCTCATAACAGTCATGCCCACAAGCAAAATTCCGCCGATACTCATTTGTACGCCACCTGCTGATATGTCAGCTTCCCGCTGTCCTTGACGGGATCCACATAATAAGTTTGCCCCCACGACGACACGATGAACAGGCCGCTCTCGGTTACGCCGGTGACAACCACCGCGTGGCCGCCCTTTCTCACGTCTACGTATGCCCCGTTCTCATTGCGAAGGCACAGCGGGTTCATGGACATGATGATCTCGCCCCGCCGGGCCATGCTGTCATAGTTGCCTGCCGTTGGTTTTGCGCAGTTGTACACATCGACGGCTATGCCATGCTCGCGCATATAGCTCTCCCACATGCGCTCCCTGCTCTCGCGTGTCGTGCCGCTGCCTATTTTGCCCTTTGAGCAGTAAAAGTCGATCATGGCGGCGTTGAAGTTCAGCTCGCCGCTCTCGGTATACATGGGGAAACCGAATGTCGCCTCAAACTCGTCCGCCCTGCCGATATACCGGGCGAAAATGGTGTTGCTTATTGCCACGTATCCGCAGCCCACAGTGTTGAATTCTTCTAAGAACCGCTTTATCTCCCTGTCCGTTTTTTTCGGGAAGTACTGCCTGACGATGCCGGCCAGATCGTCCCATTGCGCCGCCGGTGAATTTTGGGCGCCGCCGTATGTGCCGAAATCGTCGTATGCCGCCGTGCCGTCGCCCGAGATGACGGAAAACCCGGTGCCGAACGTTCCTGACGCGCTCTCGGCGCGCTTATACGTATCCACCGACCGCTCCAATACGACGCCTTCCAGTTTTACCACGTCGGCCAAGGGGGCAAGGGCATCTGCCACCGCGTTTATGCCGCGCGCTATCGGTGAGAACGACGTCTCCCCGGGCAGCCGGAGCAGCCAATCGCCTGTTGCCGCGTCGATGGCGCCCAAAAGGCCGCCGTCTACGTTGTCGAGTGCCCCGGCCGCGTTTCTCAGGCGCGCGCCATAGCCTGCCAGTTCGTTTCCGGCGCTCTTAAAAACTGCGGCCTGCGAGCTGTCAAACACAACTTTATATACCGCCACTTCACACTTCTCCCTCCGTAGCGTCACAGTGCGGGAGACCCGCCTGTGCGAAATCGTGAGGCTACTTTATGCGATAACGGCATTGTTGTCAAGCGGCATGTAATGAAATGCGCGATTTATGTAACGAACGACAGGCGGACACGCTTCTTGAAGTGCCGCCGGAAGGCAACTATGTTGCAACGATATATGGAGAACGTGGGGTAACGCAAAATACAAAACCCCCGGCGTCGCCTTTGGCGCCGCCACCCCCTTTGAAAAGGGGGCGCCCCGAAGGGGCGGGGGTTTGCGTACGCGCAACCCATTGTAGGGGCGTTGCATGCAACGCCCCTACGGGACGCAACGCAAATCCCAATACCAACGCAACCCCGAGCAGGGGAAGGTTTCAAAACGTGTCATTGACATACCGTCAAAAAAAGACTACACTCCGTATAGTAATACAGCGTGAGTGAGGGCAGGATACTGCCCCGTTCTTGTGGTATAATGAAGGAGACGCCGCATATGCAAAACACACCGAACTACGATAAACTGAAAAAACTCGCGATAGACACGGGCTTTGACGACGCCGGGTTTATGGACGTGTCAAAGCTGGAATTCTTGCAGGAAGTGCGCGACATGTGCGCCGCGGACAAGTGTCATAACTACAACCGCTCGTGGTCGTGCCCGCCCGCCGCGCCTACCTTGGAGTCCATGCGCGAGAAGGTGCGCGGATACTCCGGCGGACTGCTTGTGCAGACCGTGGGACAGCTCGAGGACAGTCTCGACTTTGAGATGATGGCGGAGACGGCGCA
>JAITEC010000205.1 GCA_031282225.1 Oscillospiraceae bacterium
CCACCGCGATTATGCCGAGCACAAGCCCCGCCGTGGCCATGCCGGTCTTTCCCTGCGGGGAGGCCGCCCTGCCCTTTACCCCGAATACAATGGCGAGAACGGACAAGACGAGCGTGAAGTATTGCACTATAGGGAACCATCCGCCGATGATGCCGAGTATCCCGCAGACGAGCGACGCTATGGATATGCCCTGCCCGTTGTTGCCTCCGCCGTAGCCGCCTCCTCCGCCGTAGCCGCCCCCGCCGCTGTTGTAGCCCCCACCGCTGTTGTAGCCTCCGCCGCTGTTGTAGCCTCCGTAGTTGCCGCTGCCGCCGCCCGGAGCCGGGGCGCCGAATTCGTTGCCGTCGCTCATTTTAGCCCTTCCTCCCACAAATAGATTGCACGTATTTTTCAAATGGCACTGTGCCGCACATAGTATAATTTACATAAAACGGCATGTCAAGAGAAAATTCACAAAAAATTTACACTGAGTTCACGAAAAATTCATTTTTTGAACTTGGGCACTTCGTGTATACTACAAATTGGGATCGAATATAAAAATGCGAGGAGTCAAGATGGACAAAAAAATGATCTATATAGTCGAGGACGAGGAGAACATACGAGAGCTCGTGGCGTACACGCTGCAAAACACGGGGTTTGACGCGCGCGGATTCGTGGGCGGGCGGGACTTTTTTGACGCCGTGCGGGAGCGGGCGCCGGATCTCGCCCTGCTCGACATCATGCTCCCCGGAGACGACGGGCTGGCGGTGCTAACGAAACTGCGTGCCACGCCCGGCGCAGAGAAGACGCCTGTCATGCTGCTAACTGCGCGCGGATCAGAATACGACAAAGTGCTCGGTTTCAATACGGGTGCCGACGACTACCTCACGAAGCCGTTTGGCATGATGGAACTCGTGGCGAGGGTGAAAAATCTGCTCAGGCGCGCCCGTGACACGGCGGGGAGCGGCGAGTACAAGCTGGGCGGGCTATCCGTCAGCGTGCCGCGCCACCGCGTCGCCGTGTTTGGAGAGACCGTGACACTTACGCTCAAGGAGTTTGGCCTGCTCGAATGTCTGCTTAGAAACGCGGGAGTGGTCATGACGCGCGACGGGCTGCTCTCAGATGTGTGGGGGTACGACTTCGAGGGGGAGACGCGCACGGTTGATACGCATATTCTCACCTTGCGCGCCAAACTCGGGCGATGTGGGACTCTTATACAGACAGTGCGCGGCGTGGGGTACAAGATAGGCGACGGCAAATGAGGCGCTCCAGACTGCGGTTCTCGTGCGCGGCAGCAGGCATATCCATATTTGTAACGGCCACACTGGTCAGCCTTTACGTGTACTCGGGGTTCGCGGCGCGAACCCGGCGCGACGTGAGGGCGCGGGCGGAGTATTTGGCGGCGGAGATGGACGGCGGAGGGCTCTGGCTGTCTGGCTCGGGTACGGTTTTTTTGTCTGACGCGCGCGTCACGCTGATTGCGGCGACGGGCGAGGTGCGCTTTGACACGGCGGGAGACACGGGCGCGATGGAAAACCACCGCGATCGGCCGGAGGTTCGCGCGGCGCTGGAAACTGGCTTTGGCGAGTGCACGCGGTTTTCTGGCACGCTGCGGGAGCGCACGTACTACTGCGCCGTCAAACTGCGCGGCGGGGACGTGCTGCGGTGTGCATCCACCTCGGGCAGCATTATCGCGGCGCTGCCCGGGATAGCCGCGGTATCGTGCTGCATAGCGATCGCCGTATTTATCGCAGCAGTCTTAGTGAGCGCGCGCGTGACGAGGAAGCTCGTGGCACCAATAAACAGCCTTGACCTGGAGGCGAGCGACGGCATAGGTTCGTATCCGGAGCTGGACCCGCTGCTGGCGCGCCTGGGAGAACTCAGGCGCGAAATAGTCAGCCAGATAGAGGACAGGGAGAAAATGAGGCGCGAGTTCTCCGCCAATGTGTCGCACGAGCTAAAGACGCCGATAACCGCAATATCAGGTTACGCGGAGATACTTGCCAACGGCGTGGCCCGCCCGGAGGACACCCGGAACTTCGCGGGGAAGATTTACGACGAGGCACACAGGCTGATAGCGCTTGTAAACGACATAATGCTCGTCTCGAGGCTCGACGAGGGCGACGCGGATTTTGCCCCCGAGAGCGTTGACTTGCTCTCCCTTGCGCGCGAGGTTGCGGCGCGGTTCGCGCGCGCTGCAGCCGCGAGGGGGATATCGGTCGCCGCGTACGGGGACGATATAGCTGTAATGGGATACCGCCGCATCTTGGACGAAACGGTCAGCAATCTTGTGGACAACGCCGTGAAGTACAACCGGGACAAGGGGAGGGTGTACGTCTGCGCGGAGCGCGCCGAAGGCGGCGCCGTGCTCACGGTCGCGGATACGGGCTCCGGCATTGCCCCGGAGGACAAGGAGCGCGTGTTCGAGCGCTTCTACCGCGCTGACAAGAGCCGCGCCCTCGCGCCGGGCACGGGACTTGGCCTTGCCATTGTTAAGCACGCGGCGCAGCTACACGGCGCAAAAATCGAACTGCACAGCGACGGCGAAACAGGCACGAGCGTAAAAATAACGTTCCCGATTTGTGAATAACAGCCAAAATAGCGATGAATACCCCGCGTATTTTCTTGTGATTTGTGCATTGACTATCCGCGAGCCTGTGTTAGAATTTATAGCAATCAGGGGCAAATTGGTCTGACAGGTCTGTACAATTTAATCGGACGGGAACAGTACTGATCGAGTGACAAGGGCGTCATTAGTTTTACTAATGGCGCCCTTGCCGGTCCCTGGCGACACGCGAGGCCGCCGCGGATATAACGGCCGAAATTTATAAAATTGGAGGAAAAGGCAAATGAAAAAGACGCGGAAATTTGGCACGGGATACAGGTTGGCGGCGCTGCTTTTCTCGCTGGCGCTGCTTATGTCAGCGGCGGCGTGCAAGAGCTCGGAAGCGCCCGGTGCCGGCGCGAGCGGGGAGGCAAGTCCAAGCCAAAGCGACGGCGCTAGCCAAGGTGACGGCGTTAGCCAAGGCGACGACGAGAGTCAAAGCGCCGATACGGGCGGCGAGAACACGGCGGTGTCGGGCGATCCGATAAAGATCGGCACGAGTTTTCCCCTGACGGGCACCGTGGCGGCGGACGGACAGTACATAGTGCAGGCGATCCAGTTCGCGGTGGACGAGGTCAACGCTGCGGGAGGAATCAACGGGCGTCAGGTGGAGCTTGTGAATGAGGACGACCAGTCCAACCCAACCGCCGCGGCCGCCGTTGCGAACAAGTTCGCGGAGGACGACGAGATACTCGCGGTAATCAGCTCTTATAACAGCTCGTGCGCTCTGGCGCAGATCCCTGTGTACAAGGCTGTAGGTCTGTCGGCTATAAGCCCCGTCGCGACAAGCCCCGCGATAACGGGAATGAGCGACTATTTTTACCGCACCTGCGTATCCGACGCGTACGAGGGGCAACTCGGCGCCGACTACTGCAAGGCGCTCGGGTGGAGCAAGATAGCGCTGCTGTTCGAAATCGACGACTACGGCTATGGCATAAAGGAGAAATTTGAGGCGCGCGCCGCCGAAATCGGACTGGAGATAGCGTACACCGGCGACTTTGTATACGGCGAGACGAAGGACTTCAGCACGATTCTGTCGAGGATTGAAAACGCAGGAGTTGACGGCATGTATATCTGCGGACTCGTGACGGAGACGGTACTGATAGCCAATCAGGCGAAAACGCTCGGCATCGG
>JAITEC010000216.1 GCA_031282225.1 Oscillospiraceae bacterium
ATGTGCGCCTGAACCGCGCACCCGACGGTGAGCGGACTGCTCTTAGTGTGAACAAACGCAGCGGGCTTCGCGCCGAAACCGTAGGCAAGAAAACCGCCGGATCCGCGCGGGGAGTAGAAGACAAGCACTTTTCCGGTGTAGGGCACCTTGAACAGCGGGTGATTGCGTTCGGTGGTGTATCCCTTCATCGAATTGACGTTCGTGAATCCCAGCAGGTATTTCGGCGCGACGATCGCCTCAGCCTCGACGCAGCCGGGATACTCGCAGCGGCCCTTGATGCGAATTTTACTCATATACCGACAACTCCTTCGTGATACTTTTTTCGGGTACTCCGCGTTATTTCCACTCGCCGCGCCACTTGCCAGTCAGTGCGGCGTCAATGCAATCGTCGGTTCCGCCGTAGCACACCCCGAGACGGTAATCGTCGTCCGGGTAGCATCCGGTTATGTACTGCGCCTGTTTTGCGGTGTCGACCGCGACATTGTAGACGCCCTCAGGCACGGCGCCCATCGCCGCCAGACAAGCACCCGACATGAGGTGAGCGCCCGCTTTTTCGAAAATGCTGACGTATCCGAGGGCCTTCGCGTTGTCGTAGAGCCACGGCGCCGTCATTATCCACAGAGGTATTTTGCACTTCTTGCCTTCGAGTTTGACTGACAGGCGCTGCAAGTCGACGATGTTCAGATGCGGACAGCCGAGATAGACCAGATCCACGACGTCGGTCTTGTGGAAGTTAAGGCTTTCGTATGCGCCGCGCAGTATGGCGTTGTCTATGAAGACGTTGCGCGCGAAGGGCTTTCCTCCCGTGGCGTGTTCGATTGTCGGCGCCTCGGGGGTTATACCCGGAAGATGGTACATCCTGACCGCGCCTCCGGTGCTGGCGGCTGAGTTGAACTTCTGATACTGCGTCGTCGTCGGACGAGAGGTGCCCGTTACGACGGGAACCTCAACGTCTACGGCCTCTCCTACCGCAAAACCGTAGACGTCCCATTCGAGATCCGTCTTGATGAGGCGGTCGGTTTCCACCAATATTGTGCCGAGCCTGTTTTCGGTTATATGCATATCGTAGTACGGAGCCTTGGCCAATATGCAGGTGGCCAGAGAGCCGTCAAAGTTTGTGCGGGCGCCGAGCGTGGCGTTGCAGTACGGCATCTGGGAACTCTCAAACCATGAGCAGTGCTGCCCGACCGAGGGTAAATACGACATGGTGAGGTAGTTGGCGCAGGAGTGTGTGGTGATCATTCCCATTTTGCGCAGGATCTTATACTCGTCCTCGTGCAGCGCCGCGGCGTGGAATTTGGGATCGTCCTGCCGCGCGTTCGGGTTTTTGTACGAGCAGATGTTGCACTTCTCCCAGCCGTGTATGGGAGGCTGTTCGCCGAAGGGCGATTTGTCGGCGAAAGTCGGTATTGCGAACCTTCCGCCCTTGTCGGCAAAATCCGCGAGTTCGTCAAGGGTGATGACGTAGTACTGTGAAAGACCGAGGCCGGGCGAGTGCATGTCGCCCGTGCCGTCGAGATCCACAAGGCGTTCCGCACCCGAAACTTGGCACAATTCCACCAGATATTGCATACATTTCTGCTTTACCGTGCCTTCCTCGCCCTGGAGTATACGTTTTTCGTCGTCCGTCAGAGTCGGCATTTGAAACATTTCAGTTCCCCCTGTCAATCAATTTGTATTAGTTACAAATAACCACGTTTTTCAACGCGCCGCGCTCGCTGTCGTCGAGGGCTTCCTGAATTTGGTCGAGCGGAAAACGGTTGGTGAGAAGCGAGTCGATATCGATGAGTCCCCTGCGATACATCTCCATATACTTCGGGATATCGCGCCGCAGCGTCACGGCGCCCATTACGGAGCCGGTTATCCTCTTGCCGGCGAGGAATTCCATGAAGTTGATTTCGCCCATGCCCTCGTTGCGGGGGTGCTCATGTCCGACTATCGTCATTTGCCCGTACATCGCCGTCAGGTCGAAGGTTGTGCGCTTGATGCCGGGACCGGCCACGGCGACAAACGAGTGGTCGACGCCAAAACCGCCGGTAATATCGCGCACAGCTTTAACGGGATCGGTCTGTTTGGGGTTGACGGTGTGCGTGGCGCCAAATTTTACGGCGGCGTCGAGTTTTACCTGCTGTGTGTCGATGGCGATTATGGGTACGCAGCCGCTCAGGCGCGCGCCCATTACGGCGGACAGCCCGACGCCGCCGCAGCCGGTGACGGCAAAACTTTGGCCGGGGGTGGGCTTGCAGCGATTGAGCACCGCGCCGAAACCCGACATAAAGCCGCAGGCGAGAGCCGAGCCTATCTCAAACGGGATATCGTCGTCGAGCTTAACGAGCATGTGTTCGAGGGCGTTTGTGTATGTGGAGAATCCCGATGCCCCGGAGCAGGTTTGGATGACGCGCTCGCCGTTGAGGCGTGTGTACGGGGAGGGGACGCGGAACGACATCGGCGGTATGTTCGTGCAGAACCAGTGTCGATCATTGAGACACTGCTCGCAGTAGCCGCAGCCCTGGCGCACCTCGGAACACAGTACCCTGTCGCCGGGTTTTACATACGAGACGTTCGGGCCGACGGCGTCGATTATGCCGGCAATCTCGTGGCCTGCCGCGCCGGGACCCTCGTATTCGCCATGCTCGCCCGTGAGCGCGTGTATGTCGCTGTGGCATATCGTACACGTCATTACCTTAATGCGTACCTCGTGGTCGCCGGGTTCGTCTAATTCCACCTCCTCCACGACAACCTGCCTGCCCATTCGCGGGGCAAGAGCCAGTTTAACTCTCATTGTGCGCAACACTCCTTTTTTATAAGAAAATCGCAAAGATATTACGCACATTATAGCACAACGGGCGGGAGAAGTACAGAAGGTAATTAGACTTGCCGCGGCGCGCGTCGTATGCGGCGAGGCGCCGGAGACGGTAACTCCGGGCGCGGGGCGCCGGCGGACATGACGCGGGAATAAGTCGGGATTGCCGTCGCGGAGCGGGTTTGCGGAGCGCGTCGCGTGACTCGGAGGTCCGTGCCGGAAGACATGCCGCCGGACGCTGCGTCCCGATTGCGGAAATCGAGACTTTCTACATTTGAACGGCAGAAGGATTGTTGACATGCGAGAAGGATTGTTGACATGCGGCCGAGCCGTATGGTATCATAACCCTATCATAACAAAGAAAGGGGCGTCTCGCCTATGATCACCGCCGGACAGCAGGGTTTTATAAATAAGGCGCTTCCTGTACTCAGGCGCGATGAGAGAATCGCGGGAGTAGCACTCGGGGGTTCATACATCCGGGGCGCTATGGACGAGTATTCCGACCTCAATTTCATAATCGCCATAATCCCGGAATATGTGAAAGCCGTGATGGCGGACAGAGACCGCATTGCTGAAGAGCTGGGCGTATTGCTGTCGTCCTTCCCGGGAGACCACGCGGGGCTGCCCAACATGCTCATATGCCTGTATGACGAGCCGCTGATTCACGTTGATTTACATTTTGTTCCCCTGCAATTTCTGCACATACGAATGGAGAATCCCGTGGTGGTATTCGAGCGCGAATCAATGCTGACGGACGAATTTGCAAAGGAACCGGCGGCGGCGCCGGGT
>JAITEC010000220.1 GCA_031282225.1 Oscillospiraceae bacterium
AAGGCGGAGATGAGAGCTCTGGGCAGCGTTATCATGCGGTGCGCGGACGCGACCGCGCTGCCCGCCGGCGGCGCGCTGGCGGTGGACAGGGAGGGCTTTGCCGCGCGCGTCACGGAGCTCGTCTCGTCTCACCCGCTCATAACGCCCGTGCGCGGGGAGGCTACGGACATACCATTCGGCACCGTTATAATCGCCACGGGGCCACTCACGTCCGACGCTCTCGCGGACAAGCTGTGCTCATACCTGCCCGGCTCTGACTTCCTGAGCTTTTACGACGCGGCGGCGCCCATTGTGACGTATGACAGCATAGACATGTCGCGCGCGTACTTCGCCTCGCGCTACGGCAAGGGCGACGCGGATTATATAAATTGCCCCCTCGACGAGGGCGAGTACGAGGGATTCTGGCGCGAGCTGACGCGCGCGCAGACCGCCGAGGTGCACGGATTCGACGACGGCGGCGTGTTCGAGGGCTGCATGCCCATAGAGGTGATGGCCGGGCGCGGGCGCGACACCATGCGCTACGGCCCGCTCAAGCCCGTCGGCCTGCGCGACCCCTCGACAGGTGCGGTGCCTTACGCCGTCGTGCAACTGCGCCGGGACAACGCTGAGGGCACGCTCTACAATATGGTAGGCTTCCAGACACACCTTAAATTCGCTGAACAAAGGCGCGTCTTCTCCATGGTACCTGCCTTGCGCGGCGCGCAGTTCGCGCGATACGGTGTAATGCACAGAAACACGTATCTAGACAGCCCTAAGCTGCTCGACAGGTACTACAGGCTCCGCCGCGAGCCGCGCATAGCCTTTGCCGGGCAGATAACGGGCGTGGAGGGGTACATTGAGTCGGCGGCGTCGGGCATGCTCGCCGGCATTGAGGCGGCTCGCTCGCTGCGCGGGGAGCCCCCTGCGGACTTCCCGCGCGAGACGGCCATAGGTGCCCTGGCGCTGTACGTATCGGGCGGCGCCGTATCGGACTTCCAGCCAATGAACGTCAATTTCGGCATCATTGAGCCGCTGGGACATAGGTCCAGTGGCAAACGGAACCGCAATCTCGAGATATCGGAGCGCTCTCTTGGGATAATCGAAGCGTTCGCCGCGCGAGAGGGCGCGGCGGGAGGCACTGAGGCAGGTATCGGCGCGCCGGCGCGAGAGCTAGGAGGAAACGCATGAAGATAATAGTAGACGCAAAGGGCGGGGACAACGCGCCCGAGATGATAGTCAGGGGCGCCGCAGCGGCGGCGGCGAGCGACGGAGTCGAGGTAGTGCTCACGGGCGACGGCGAGGAACTGCTGCGCTGCCTTGAGAAGTTGGGCTATGCCGACCTGCCGCGCGGACTGGAGATAGCCAACGCCACGGAGGTCATAGGAATGGAAGACGACCCGGCGACGGCCGTGCGAGACAAAAAAGACTCGTCTATGGCCGTAGGGCTGCGCATGTTGGCGGACGGGCAAGGCGACGCGTTCGTGTCGGCGGGCAGCACCGGCGCGCTACTGTCCGGGGCAACGCTCATCGTAAAGCGCGTGCGCGGGATACGCCGCGCTGCGGTCGCGCCGTTCATTCCGCGCTCATCCGGCGGCTTTGTGCTCATAGACGGCGGCGCGAACGTCGAGTGCACGGTGCAGTACCTGCTGCAATTCGCGTACATGGGTTCGTACTACGCGGAGACCGTGCGGGGCATACGCAACCCGCGCGTCGGTCTGCTCAACAACGGCGCGGAGGACACAAAAGGCACTCCCTTGCTCCGCAGCGCTTTCCAAGCGCTGCGCACGGCGGGCGAGCGCGGCGGCATATTGTTCGTGGGCAATGTGGAGGCCAAGGACGTCTTCGCCGACTCTTGCGACGTGCTCGTGTGCGACGGCTTCTCCGGCAACGTCCTGCTCAAGGCGATAGAGGGCACTGCGGGCTTCATCCTGCGCGAGCTCCGCGACGTCTTCATGGGCGGCGCCATGTCCAAGCTCTCGGGCCAGCTCGTGCGCCGCCGCATAACGGAGTTGAAGTCCCGTTTCGACCCGGATCTCGTGGGCGGCACGGCACTCCTCGGCATATCAAAGCCCGTAGTCAAGGCGCACGGCTCGTCAAACGATATTGCCATCCGCAACGCCATAGGGCAGGCGTGCGCGGCTGTCAAGGCCGATATCACAAAAAAACTCATGGCTAATATCGCGCTCATGGGCGAGGAACAGCCATAAAAAGGCGAAAACGCGCGAAATAACGGGCTGCGGTGAGCATTGCTGCGAAAACAGGTGTTTTTAGGCCTCAAATCGCCCCCAATGCCTCACAGCAGCTCGTGTTGCCCCTATTTTGACGTTTGACGTTTTTCGGATCAGGCGCTAAAATAAGGCCATAGGTCAAAGATAGTCAAAGTCAAATTGATCGAGGGACAATAAGACGAGGGGATGTGATGCATTTGGGAATGAGCGACGCGATCGCCGGCTTCATCAACGATATGCTCACGGGTGCGGACGGCAGCGCGGAGTTGCAGCGCGCGGAACTGGCAAATCGGTTCAACTGCGTGCCCAGCCAGATAAACTACGTGATATCGACGCGTTTTTCACCAGAGCGCGGGTATATTGTTGAGAGCAGGCGCGGCGGCGGGGGGTATATCAGGATAAGGCGCGTGAGCATGGCGCCGGAAAAGCTGATTATG
>JAITEC010000034.1 GCA_031282225.1 Oscillospiraceae bacterium
AAATCGCTCTCACTGCCGGGGGATCGCATCGGATATATAGTCATTCCCTCGGAAATAGACGGTTACGGGGACATATTCAGCGCCGCCTGCATAGCGACGCGCGTGCTGGGATACGTGAACGCGCCGTCGCTCATGCAGCTTGCCGTGGCGCGCTGCCTCGGTGCCCGTGTGTCCGTCGACGCCTACGACGCCAACAGGCGTCTGCTCTATGCGGCGCTCACGTCCGCCGGATTCGAGGTCACCTACCCGCGCGGCGCGTTTTATCTGTGGGTGAGGGCACCCGGAGGCGACGAGGCCGCGTTCGTGGACGCGGCGAAGGCCCGCAACATACTCGTCGTGCCCGGCTCTTCGTTTGCATGCCCTGGCTATGTGCGCATAGCCTACTGCGTGTCGAAAGACGTCATTGAGCGCTCCCTCCCCGCGTTTGCGCAGTTGGCAAGCAGCATTTAAATTATCAATTGTCTGTATTGCGAGGTTTACTATGAGCGATAAGAAGGTCATATTTTCCGGTATACAGCCCAGCGGAGAGCTAATGCTGGGGTCATATTTCGGAGCCATAAAGAACTGGGTGGAGCTGTCCGGCATGTATGACTGCTATTTTTGCATCGTCGACATGCACGCCATCACCGTGAGACAAGACCCTGCGGAGCTCAGGCGCAGGACGCTGGAGCAGCTGGCGCAGTACATCGCCTGCGGGCTCGACCCCGAGGCATGCGCCCTGTTCGTCCAGAGCCACGCGCCGCAGCACGCGGAGCTTGCATGGGTGCTGGGGTGCTACACCATGTTTGGCGAGCTCCAGCGCATGACGCAATTCAAGGAAAAATCCTCAAAAAACACGGAAAACATAAATTCCGGCCTGTTCACCTACCCCGTGCTTATGGCTGCGGACATACTGGCCTACCAAGCCGACCTGGTGCCCGTCGGCGACGACCAAAAACAGCACTTGGAACTCACGCGCGATATAGCCCAGCGCTTCAACGGCATATATGGCGACGTATTCACCGTGCCGGAGCCGTATATCCCCAAGACGGGCGCGCGCATAATGAGCCTATGCGACCCCAGCAGCAAGATGTCAAAGTCGGACGGCACGTCCGGCGCCAGCGTGTATCTCATGGACACGCCGGAGGCCATAATGCGCGCGTTCAAACGCGCGGTGACGGACAGCGGCTCTGAAGTGCGCTATGACCTTGCGGAAAAGCCGGGCGTATCCAACCTCATGCAGATATACTCAGCAGCCACCGGCATGGATCTCTCCGCCATAGAGGCGCGGTTCTCCGGCCGCGGCTACGGCTATTTCAAGTCGGCCGTCGGGGAGGCCGTGGCGGAGACGCTGCGCCCCATCCGCGAGCGCGCGGCGGACTTGATGAAAAACAAGGACTATCTCGCCGGCATCTACAAAAAAGGCGCGCGCAGGGCATCCGAAACGTCCGGGCGCACGCTGCGCGGCGTGTACGAAAAACTCGGGTTCGTCGAAAAATAGCGTAACGAAAGGCATTGGACAAATTATGCCGATAGATTTAGATGTAATAGTTAAAGTAATCGTCTCGCTCGTCGCGGCGCTCGTCATGAGCTTCGCGGCTACGCCCGCCGTAAAGCGTTTCGCCTGCCGGGTCTGCGCCATGGACGTGCCGAGGGACAACCGCAGGATGCACGACCACCCAATCCCCAGGCAGGGAGGGCTGGCTATTTTCTTGGGTTTTGTCCTCAGCGTCGCGTTCTTCGCGGATGTCAACCGGCAGATACAAGGTGTGTTGCTGGGCAGCGTCGTCGTTGTCATAGTGGGCGCCATAGACGATATACTCGACTTGAAGCCTTGGATAAAGTTCGTCGCCCAAGCGGCGGCCGCGCTAATAGCCGTGGCGCACGGCATAGTGATTGACATACTGTCCAATCCATGGGTCGCCTCCGATATAGAGTATTTACAGCTCGGCTGGGCGGCCATACCTATTACAGTAATATGGATAGTAGCGATAACAAACGCGGTCAACTGGATAGACGGACTTGACGGGCTATCCGTTGGCGTCTCCGGGATTGCGTCCGTCGCAATGCTCGTAATAGCGCTGCTCGTGTCCGACGGCAACGCCGCAATAGTCATGGCGGCGCTCGCGGGCGCTTGCATAGGGTTCATGCCGTACAACATCAATCCGGCCAAAATATTCGCCGGCGACACCGGGGCGCTCCTTCTGGGATATGTCCTGTCCACCATGTCCGTCATCGGGCTGTTCAAGTTCTACGCCATCGTCTCTTTCGCGGCGCCGTTCCTCATACTCGCCCTGCCGATTTTCGACGTCGTCTTCAACACGCTGCGGCGCGTGCTGCACGGACAGAAGCCGTGGAAGTCCGACAGGGGGCACGTGCACCACAGGCTCATAGACATGGGTCTGACTCAAAAACAGGCCGTGGCAATATTATACTGCGTCAGTACTGTACTTGGGCTGGCGGCGGTAGTCATTACGGCGAGCGGGGCGATGAAAGCCGTCATATTTCTGCTGGCATTTGCCGTCGCGTCGGTTGTCGGCGTATTCGTCTTTAAGACGGCGCGGCGCGATCCGCCCGCCCACAACGATCCCGACAGTGGCCAGGACGCCGCCGGAAAAGCGGCGAATGAAGACAGTGGATCGGAGGAAAACAAGTGAGCTTCAAGCGACTGCTCGCCGTCTCCGTCGGCGGCGCGCTCTTCATAG
>JAITEC010000042.1 GCA_031282225.1 Oscillospiraceae bacterium
CGCTCCATTTCCGCCGCCGGCGTCCCCTCCTCCGGCGAATACGCGAACACCCCTGCGCGTTCCAGCTTGTATTCCGCCAAAAAATCGCACAGCTCTTCAAACTCCGCCTCCCCCTCGCCCGGGAGCCCCGCTATCAAGCTCGTCCTTATGACCGCTCCGGGGACTCGCGAGCGCAGCTTCCCGATAAGCGCCCTGATGTCCGCTCCCGACGAGCGCCTGTTCATGCGCCGCAAAATGCCGTCGTTTATGTGCTGTATAGGTATATCGAAATAGTTGAGTACCTTGCTATTTGCGGCAATGGCGTCAATCAGCGCGTCGTCTATCGCGTCGGGATACATATAGTGGAGCCTTATCCAGCCCACCGGCTCTATGGCGCACAGCTTCCCGAGCAACCCCGTCAGGGCGCGCGCGCCGTATATGTCCGTACCGTACCGCGTTGTGTCCTGTGCCACCAGTATGAGCTCCCGCGCGCCGCGCCCGGCCAGGGCGCGCGCCTCGTCCACTATGCGCTCCTCCGCCCTGCTGCGGTAATCGCCCCTTATAGCGGGTATCGCGCAGAACGCGCAGCGGTTTCCGCAGCCCTCGGCTATCTTTATATACGCCCACCAGCTCGGCGTGGTGACAATGCGCGCAGTCTCGTCCCCGCCTCCGGCGGCCCCGACGAAACACGCCCCGCCGCCGCCGCAGACGGCTTTCACTATGTCGCCGTAGCTGCCGGTCCCCACTATGGCGTCTATCTCGGGCATCTCGCGCATTAGCTCGCCTCTATACCGCTGCGCCAGGCAGCCGGCAACGACTATGCGCCCTATGCGCCCGTCCGCCTTTGCGGCGCCCAGCTCCAATATCGCCTCTATCGCCTCGCTCTTGGCCGCGTCAATGAACCCGCACGTGTTGACGACCACGGCGTCGGCGCCGTCCGTCTCGTCAGTGAGCGCGTATCCCGCCTCATCCAGGAGATACATCATCTGCTCGCTGTTTATGAGGTTCTTGGCGCACCCGAGCGATATGAGCGCCACCGTCTTGCGCATCAGTCAGTCTCCTCCGTCTCGGCGCCGTACCTGTCTCTCGCCCGCATTATCTCGTCCCAGCTAAATCCGCGCCTGTGCATGGCCTGTGACAACCTGCGCTCCGCCGCGCCTCCCTCGTCGCCGGCGCGCGAGGCGCGCCGGCGCGCCTTGTAGAACTCGTATGCGGCCCCCTCCGGTACGGGCGCTGAGGCCATAGCCGCCTCCCACAGTTCCTCGCTCACCCCGCGTCTGCGCAGCTCGTCGCGTATTCTGCCCTCCCCATAGCCGCGTCCCGCGTACCGGCGCGCGACGGACTGTGCGTATCGCCCGTCGTCTATGAATCCGCGCCCTTCTAGCCAGTCCGCTGCGGCGCCGGCCTCTTCCTCGCTCGCGCCCGACGACACAAGCTTGCCGATTATCTCGCGCCTCGACATGTCGCGCCTGCCGAGCGCCTTTAGCGCTTTGTCGCGCGCCCCCCCGCCGCCCTGCGGCATGTCAGCCCTCGAAATCGTCCGCGGAGACGTCTATCGGCCGTCCCGCCGCTTTCGCGGCGGCCTTCTCCTGCGGGCTCATCAGCTTAACGGCGTTTTGGTATATCCTCGCCTCGAGCTCGTCCGCAGTGCCCGGGTTGCCCTTTAAGTATTCCCGCACGTTGTCGCGCCCTTGCAACCTCGTCTCGCCTACGGTGAACCACGCCCCGCCCTTCTCGATCAGCTCCAGCTTCACGGCGAGGTCGATTATCTCGCCGGTTCTTGAAATCCCCTCTCCGTACAAGATGTCGAACTCCGCCTCTTTGAACGGCGGCGCGACCTTGTTCTTGACTATCTTCGCCCTCGTGCGGTTGCCTATGACCTCCGAGCCGTTCTTTATCGCCTCGATGCGCCTGATGTCGATGCGGACGCTCGAAAAATACTTCAGCGCGCGCCCGCCCGGCGTAGTCTCGGGGCTCCCGTACACGACGCCTATCTTCTCGCGCAGCTGGTTTATGAATATCACGACGCAGTTGGTCTTCGATATTGAGCCTGCCAGCTTGCGAAGCGCCTGCGACATGAGGCGCGCTACCACGCCCACGCTGCTGTCGCCCATCTCCCCTTCTATCTCCGAGCGCGGCACGAGCGCCGCCACGGAGTCCACCACCACCACGTCCACGGCGCCCGACCGCACGAGCGTCTCCGTTATGGCCAGCGCGTCCTCCCCGGTGTCCGGCTGCGATATGAGCAGGTTTTCTATGTCTACGCCCAGCGCGCGCGCGTACGCGGGTTCCAGCGCGTGCTCCACGTCTATGAACGCCGCCTCGCCCCCATTTTTCTGCGCCGAGGCTATTACGTGCAGCGCCAGCGTCGTCTTCCCGGACGATTCGGGCCCGTATATCTCCACTATCCTCCCCTTTGGCACGCCGCCTATTCCCAAGGCTATGTTCAGCGACAGCGACCCTGTGGATATGGACTCCACGTTCACCTGGAGATTGTCCCCCAGCCTCATGATGGCGCCCTTGCCATAGCTCTTCTCTATCTGCGCGAGAGCCGTGGCCAGCGCTCCTTTCTTGTCCGCCGCCGGTGCCGCCGGCTCTACAGATTGCCTCTTCTTTTCCGCCATGCTGTTATTGCCGTCCTTTCACGAAGTATTGTCACCGTATCAACCGCCCCACTACAACGCGTTGCGTGCCGGCGGTATCCTCCAAGGCGCATATATCCGCAAATCCGCGCGGCGCCATTATCCCCGCAACGCTCCCCGCCTGTCCGGCGCCGCACTCGAACGCCATGCTGCCGCCCTCGCGCAAGAGCGGCGCCCACAAATCCACGACCGCCCGGAAAAAGTCCAGCCCGTCGGCGCCGCCGTCAAGCGCCGCGCGCGGCTCAAACGCCCTGACGGAGTAGTCGAGCTTGTCTATATCGCCTGAGGGTATGTACGGCGGATTGCACACTATGAGGTTATACTGTCCCAGCATTACGGGCGGGTTGCGCCTGACGTCGGCGTCCACGCACACAACGCCCCGCGTGAGCCCGTTGCGCGACACGTTCTCCTTGCACAGCTCAAGCGCGCCGGGGGAGTTCTCCACGAGCGTCACCCGGCATGCCTTCACGTTGGCGGCTATTGCAAGCCCCACGCAGCCGCATCCCGCGCACAGATCCAGCACGCGCGCGCCCGTGCCCGCCGCCCCCGCTATCCTAATGCCCTCGCGCGCCAGTATCTCCGTATCGACCCTGGGTATCAGCACCTCGCCGCTGACCGCCAGGGTGATGCCGTAGAACTCCCACTCGCCCAAAATGTACGCCAGTGGCTCCCCGCCCACGCGCCGGGACACCGCCTCGGCTGTGCGGAGCTCGCACGAGCCGTCGGAGGCGAACATCCGAAAGTCGCGCAGCAGGCGCTCTTTGTTCTTGCCGGCGCTGGCGCACACGATCTGCAGCGCCTCGAAGTCGTGCCGCTCTATTCCCCCGTTGCGCAGCCGCCTGCGCGCATCGAGATATATCTCGTTATATGTCTTAATCCCCGCTGCACCCCCTGAGCGCCGTCAGTCACCATCTGTCGTCGCCCGGCGAGTCCGGGATCACGAGCCTCATAGCCTCGATGGCGACCTCTATCATGGAGTCGTCCGGCTCGCGCGTAGTCAGGCGCTGCAACGCCTTTCCCGGTGCCGATATGCAGCGCGTCGCCATATTGTCGCGCCTGCCCGCCCACTTTATTATCTCGTAGCTCACCGCCACTACGACTGGCAGCAGCAATATGCGCAAGGCCACGCGCATCCATATGTTCGACCAGCGCGCCACGGAAAACACGAGTATGCTCACTATCATCACGATGAACATGAAGCTCGTTCCGCAGCGCGGGTGCAACCGCGACTGAACCCGCACGTTCTCCACGTTCAGCTCCAGCCCCTTTTCGTAACAGGATATGGTCTTGTGCTCCGCGCCGTGGTACTCCCATACGCGCCGCATCTCGCGCAGTCTCGTGGCAAGCCACAGATACGCAATGAATATCGCGATCCTAAGCGCCCCCTCGATGAGGTTGCGCACGACGGCACCCCCCGGGACCTCCCCGAGAAAGCCCGCCAAAAATGTCGGCAGCAACATGAACAGGCCAACGGACAGCGCTACGCCTATCGCCGCCGACAGCGCTACCAATGCCTTTTCCGCGCGGTGGGCGCCTATATGCTTTTCCAGCCACCTGTCGAATTTCGACGGCTCCCCGCCCTCGTCTGCAGGGACGCAGTCCGCCGCGAACATGAGCGCCCTCGCCCCGTTGCTCACGGAACTGATGAAATTCACAGCGCCGCGTATAAATGGCTTGCCAACTATTGGGTAACGATCCTTCAACAGCTTTAAGCTGTCTACCTTCGTGACGAGCCCGTCCCGCGTCCGCACGACTATGGCCTGTTTCTTAGGCCCCCGCATGAGGATGCCCTCAATCAGCGCCTGTCCGCCTATCGACGTGCGGAAATCGCCGCTCGCACCGTTCTCTCTCGGCATAAATCCCCCGTACCGTCTTGTATTACTTTGGTTAACGCATGATACCACAGGCCAACAAAAAAGTCAAATCGGCTGCAAAAAGAATAAATTCGTTTGCAGCCATTTTCGCCCTCTCGTCCTTTTCGCCTACGGCGAAAAGAATTTTTGCGCAGGAGTGCGCCCCG
Organism: Oscillospiraceae bacterium; assembly: GCA_031282225.1. Taxonomy (GTDB): domain Bacteria; phylum Bacillota; class Clostridia; order Oscillospirales; family Oscillospiraceae; genus JAISBX01. The sequence goes on from JAITEC010000042.1 coordinate 4,642, forward strand.
TGCGACGGAGCAAAAATTGTCATATTCCGCAGTT
>JAITEC010000046.1 GCA_031282225.1 Oscillospiraceae bacterium
GACGGGACAAGGCTGCTGCTCAACTGCGACGACCTGATATCCGCGCGTATCGCGCCGCGCCTCGCTCGCGCGTACTTCGGCATAGCGCGTATGGCGGGCGACGTGACGCAGTGCGTAAACCGCATAAACGACATGCGACTGTGCCCTGAGTGCGGCGAGGAGCTGGTATATGAGTACAGGCGCTACCACCACATAGGTTTTGCGCGCTGCCGCGCGTGCGGCTTTGAGTCGCCCGCTCCGGATTACGGGGCGCACAGGGTGGACTTTTCGTCCATGACGGCCTGTGTGCGCGATGCGAGCGGCGAGAGCGAGTACGCGCTGCTGAGCGACAGCGTGTTCAACGTGTACAACCAGCTGACGGCTATTGCCGCCATGCGCGAGCTCGGTTACACGCACGCGGAGATACACAAGGCCATAGAGGGCGTTGAGATAATAAGGTCGCGCTATAACGAGGAGAGCGCCGGCGGCATCACCGTTATAATGCAGATGGCAAAAGACAGGAACGCCCTGGCGTGTTCGCGCGCGTTTGACTACGTCAGTTCGCGCCCGGGCGAAAAAGAGATCGTCCTAATGATGAACAACCTCAGCGACTCAAAAAAGTGGTCCGAAAACGTCTGCTGGCTGTATGACTGCGATTTTGAGTTCCTGAACAGGGACGATATTACGCGCATTGTGGCAACGGGGGCGCGCGCGCGCGACTACCGCTACAGGCTGCTGTTGGCGGGTGTGCCGGAGGACAGGCTCCGCTTTACTGACGACGAGCGCGACGCGCCGGCGCAGCTGATGTGCAGCGCCGGCGCGAGCGTGTATATCCTGTACGGGACAGACGCCATATCGCTCGCCTACGAGGTGCGCGACGGCGTGAGGCGGCGCGCCGAGGAGATGGGGGCATGGTAATAGAGATACTGTTTCCCGAGCTGTGCTGCCTGTACGGGGACGCCGCGAACGCCGAGCTGCTGCTGCGCTCCGTTCCGGGCGCCCAGGCGGAGCGCACTCCGCCGCGCCGCAGGCCGGCGTTCCTTGACAGGGACGTGGGACTTGTCTATATGGGCTCCATGACTGAGAGGGGGCAGCAAATGGCGCTGTCCGCCCTCGCGCCGTACCGCGACGAGATCGAAAGACGCGTGGACGGCGGGGCGCGTGTGCTCGTGACGGGAAATGCCGTGGAAATATTTGGGAAATACATCGACTGCGGGGACGGCACGCGCATAGATGGCTTGGGGATGTTTGATATCTATGCAAAGCGCGACATGGCGCATAGGTATAACGGGTTGTTCCTGGGGAAATACGGCCAGACGGAGATAGTGGGTTTCGCCAGCCGCTTTTCGCATATGTACGATATTGCCGGCGACGATGCCGGCGCCCTGTTCAAGACGGTGCGCGGGGCGGGCAGGAGTCCCGGGGACAGCAGGGAGGGACTCAGGCGGGGCAATTTCATGGCCACGTACGTATTGGGCCCGCTGCTGATATTGAACCCGCCGTTCACGCGGATGCTGCTGCGCGACATGGGAGAGCCCGGCGCGGCTCCGCCGTTCGAATACGCCGCGATGGAGGCGTATGAGGCGCGTCTGCGGGAGTTCAAAAACCCAAAGACTGGATTTGAGTATTAATAGAATGGAATATAGGCATTCGGGTGGTCAAACAGAGATAGTTGCGGGCGCGGAGTTTGACATTGGGCACACGTTTGAGTGCGGGCAGTGCTTCCGGTGGAACCGCGTTGGGGACAATGAGTATGTCGGTGTGGCTATGGGGCGCGCCGCGCGCGTGCGCGGCGGGGGAGGCACCGTGAGCGTGACATGCGCCGACGCCGACTTCGAGGATGTTTGGCGCCGATACTTCGACCTGGACTTCGATTACGGGACGGCGAGGCGGGCGCTGTGCGTGGACGCATACATGGACAGCGCGGCGAGCTTCGGCGCGGGGATTCGCATACTGCGCCAGGACAAATGGGAGGCGCTGTGTTCGTTCATCATATCCCAATGCAACAACATACCGCGCATCAAAACCATCGTTGAGACCATGTGCCGGTGCTTCGGTGACCGAATAGAGTTTGAAGGGCGCGAGCTATACGGCTTCCCTCCCCCGGAGCGCCTGGCATCCCTGTCGGAGGGCGATCTGTCGCCGCTGCGCTGCGGGTACAGGGCGCCGTACATAATAAGCGCGGCGCGCGCCGTCGCGGGGGGCGCCGCGGATCTGGAGGCGCTGTCGCGCGCGTCCAGCGCCGAGGCGCTGCGCTCGTTGAAGGCGCTCCCGGGCGTGGGCGACAAAGTGGCAAATTGCGTGGCCCTGTTCGGCTTCCATATGCTCGACGTCTTCCCCGTGGACACGTGGATGAAGCGTGTAATAAAAGAGCGCTACGGCGGCAAACTGGATCCCGCGATATTCGGCGGATACGCCGGTCTCGCACAGCAATACATGTTCTTCCACGCCCGCAGCCTTGAACATAACCAAAGACCTTAAACACATCGGCTATATCGAGACGAAACTGCGACCGTTATAACAAGAATAAATTCGTTTGCAGCCATTTTCGCCCTCTCGTCCTTTTCGCCTACGGCGAAAAGAATTTTTGCGCAGGAGTGCGCCCCGTGCGACGGAGCAAAAATTGTCATATTCCGCAGTT
>JAITEC010000048.1 GCA_031282225.1 Oscillospiraceae bacterium
AACTGCGGAATATGACAATTTTTGCTCCGTCGCACGGGGCGCACTCCTGCGCAAAAATTCTTTTCGCCGTAGGCGAAAAGGACGAGAGGGCGAAAATGGCTGCAAACGAATTTATTCCAGCCAATTAACACTTGACAGTCCACGGGATATATGCTACCATATCTTTATTATCTTATAATCTTATAATAAATCGAGGTAATTGAGATGAGAGTAGCTTACACCGACAGGCATTTTGGAAAAGCGGATTCGTTTTTAATAGCGGATATCACGCCACAGGGCTACAGGCAACTGCACACCCGCGTCATCGCCCCCGGCTGCGACGACTGCGGGCAGCACAACGGGGAAGCTATTTCCGCGGTAATCGACTCGCTTGAGGACTGCGCGGCCATAATCGCCGCGCGGATCGGCGGCCATGTCCGGCAGGAATTGGACAGGCGGGGCATACGGGCGTTCGACATCCCATTGGGCGCCGACGAGGCGCTGTCGCGATGCGCCGGATATATGTTCGAGGACTCTTCGGCAATTGGCGCGCGCGAGCCGGCCGAGCCCGAACATCCGTGCTTTGCCGACGGTCACCGGTCGTCCGCCGGGCGGATACATCTGCCCGTATGCGACAAGTGCAACATATCGTGCCGGTTTTGCACGCGCGCGCGCGACAACTACAGCGACGACAGGCCCGGCGTCTCAAGGGTGCTCCTGGAACCCAGTGACGCCCCCGAACTCATAAGGCAGGCGCTGGAACTCTGCCCCCAAATCACGGTAGCCGGCATAGCGGGGCCAGGCGACACGCTGGCCAGCGGCAGGGCACTGGAGACGCTCCGCCTCGTGCACGCCGCTTTCCCGGAATTGATTTTATGCGTCAGCACAAACGGTCTCGCGCTCCCTGGCCGGTCGCGCGACTTATACGGCGCGGGCGTGCGCGCGCTGACGGTCACCGTCAACGCGGTCGACCCTGGCATCCTGCGCGAAATCGTGGACTGCGCCGACCATGCAGCGCTCATAAAAAACCAGCTTGCGGGCATACGCGAGGCGTCTGCTATCGGTATGCGCGTGAAAGTGAACACGGTGCTCGTGCCGGGAATAAACGCGGGGCACATCGCCGACGTGGCTCGCGCGGCGCGCAGCGCCGGCGCCGAGCGGCAGAATATCCTGCCCCTCATACCAAACGGCCTCCTACGGCACCTGAACGCGCCTACGTGCGCCGAGATAGAAAAAGCCCGCGCCGAGGCCGGCGCGTACATAGAGCAGTTCCGCCACTGCGCCCACTGCCGCGCCGACGCGGTCGGCGTACCGGGCGTATCGGATTTTGCCTCGCAGCTGTACGGCGCGCAGCTGCCGGAGGAGACTTTTTCGCACGGGTAATAATCCTGGGGGGGGCGCTCATGCTCATAGGCAAAAACGACATATCTGAAATTATCGACCGCTTGGAGCGCCTGTATCCCGAGGCCTCGTGCTCGCTGGACTACGGGAAAGACTATGAGCTGCTGTTTTCCGTGAGGCTGGCGGCGCAGTGCACGGACGAGAGGGTCAACCGCATAACGCCCGCACTGTTCGCGCGCTTCCCCGCGCTGGAGGATTTCGCTGGCGCCGATACCGCGCAAGTGGAGGAATACATACGCCCTTGCGGTTTTTTTCGCGGGAAGGCACGCGACATCGTGGGCTGCGCCAATATGCTGCTGTCGGACTACGACGGGCGCGTGCCCGGCACCATGGAGGAACTCCTGCGCCTGCCCGGCGTTGGGCGTAAGACCGCCAACTTGATACTGGGCGATATCTTCAACGCGCCCTCGGCAGTGGTCGTGGACACGCACTGCATGAGACTGAGCTACCGCATCGGCCTCACAGACGAAAAGACCCCGGAAAAAATCGAGTCGGACCTCCGCGCGCTGCTGCCGCCGGACAAGTCCAACGCCTTTTGCCATATGCTAGTGCTCCACGGCCGCGCCATATGCACCGCCCGCTCCCCCCGCTGCCCCGCCTGCGCCATAGCCCCCCTGTGCGCCATGCGGATTTAGCATAGCCCGCGCAATAGCAAAAAGTACACCGGCGTGAACTTCCCCCACGCCGCTTATCGCCTTACGTCGCGCAGCGCCGCGTACAGCGCCTCTACGTCTATGGGCTTTGTGAGATGTTTTTCCATGCCGAGCGCCAGGCAGCGGTCGCGCTCTTCCTCGAAGGCGTGAGCGGTGAGGGCATAAATTGGGATATTGGCATATTCAGGCGTGCTCTTTATGCGTTGCGTGGCCTCGTAGCCGTCCATGACGGGCATCTGCAAGTCCATCAAGATCAAGTCGAACGGCGCGCCGGCGCGCGATTGCGCCGCCTCTCCCAATATACGCAGCGCGGCGTCTCCGTTTTCCGCTGTAGTCACCTCCACGCCTACGGACGACAGCAGTTCCGTGACGATTATGGCGTTGATTTCGTTATCCTCGGCCAGCAACACTCGCATGCCCCGCAGCGACGCGTTCACGCCATCGCCATCCCCGGTGCCGGCGGCCCTCTCCTTGCCGGGATCGGGCTGTTGCTCCGGCCCGGTCGGGAACGAACAAGTGAAAGAAAACTGGGTGCCTATCCCGGGCTGGCTCGAAACGGTTATGGCGCCGCCCATCAGCTCAACCATCTGCTGCGTGACCGCGAGACCTATGCCTGCCCCCCCGTACTTGCGCGAAGCGGAGTTGTCAGCTTGGTTAAAAGCCGCGAATATATTCTCCACCTGTTCCCTGTCCATGCCGATGCCAGTGTCCTCAACGGCAAAGAAGACAGATATCTCGTCCGCATCCTGTTTGGCCACGGCCGCCCGCACGGTAACGGCGCCCCTCTCCGTGAATTTAAACGCGTTTTCAACGAGATTTATAAACACCTGCTGCAACCTGAACGGGTCGCCCACTACCGTCTCCGGCAGCGAGGGATCAAGCTCAAACCTGAGCGCGACATCTCCCCGCTTATCTTGTTCCCTGAAGAACAGGGAGATATCGTCAAATAGTTGCCGCAGCTCAAACGGCACCCTGTCCAACTGCATTCCGCCGGAATCCGCCTTTGTGAAATCCAGTATGTCGTTGACAAGGCTAAGCAGCGTGGCGGCGGCGCGGCCTACCTTCTCCACATAGTCCCGCTGCCTGTCGTCCATGCCGGTGCCGAGCAGGAGCCTAGACAGGCCGATGACCGCGTTGAGGGGAGTGCGGATCTCGTGGCTTATGTTAGCGAGAAATAGCCGCTTGGCCTTGTTCGCGGCCATCGCGGCCAGCGTGGCGCCTTTGAGTTCCAAGAGCGTCCTCACCCGCGCCGACAGTTCTTCCTTGTCAAACGGCTTTTGTATGTAGTCGTTGGCGCCGGACTGGAACCCGAGCACCACGTCCTGTATCCTGTTTTTTGCAGTCAGCATTATAATAGGCAGATCGAACAGTGTGTACTTCTCGCGGAGGCGGCGGCACACCTCATAGCCGGACATCTTGGGCATCATGACATCGAGCAAAATGAGATCAAACTCCTCGCCGCTTGCGATCATGTCGATGGCCTCCTGACCGCTGTACGCTTTTGACACGCTGTATCCACGCATTGTGAGCATATTCGTCAGGACTTGTATATTCACGGGCTCGTCGTCAACGGCAAGTATCCTGCGCCCTTCCGCCTGATCCCCCACCTGCTCGGCGCCCTGCTGCGCCGGCATTACGGCAAAGTCCTCGATATCGATGACGGAGCGCAGGCGCTCACTCACCTCGGCGTCCTCTCCCTCGCTCTCGGCGCGCGGGAGGGTGAACATGAACGCGGAACCCACGCCGACCTTCGACCATACGCTTATGGTCCCGCCGTGCAGTTCCACCATCTTTTTCGTTATCGACAGGCCGAGGCCCGTACCCCCGAACTCGCGCTCCGTCGAGCCGTCTCCTTGCTCGAACGACTCGAATATGCGCTCGAACATATCCTCCGGTATGCCTATGCCCGTGTCGGTGACGGTTATCTCGGCCATCTCGCCGTTTAGCGCGGCGCTCACGGTCACGCTGCCGCTCTCGGTGAACTTAATGGCGTTCCCGATGAGGTTGTACAGTATCTGCTGTATCCTGTTCTCGTCGGCGCTCACAGCGGTGAAAGAACTGCTTATCTCGTTGACAAGCGCGATATCCTTGCCGCGGGTAAGCGGTTTTGACAACACGAGAACCGTGTCCACTATCGTCTTCAAGTCCACGGGCTTTATCGACAGCACGATCTCCTTGTTTTTCAGCTTCGTGAAGTCCAAGATGTCGTTCACGAGATTTGACAGCCGCTTTCCGCTGTTGGACACAATAGCCAGGTTGTACTTCTGCTCCTGTGTCATATCGCCCGTCGCGCCGTCAATCATCGACTCCACTATGCCGATTATCCCGTTGATAGGCGTGCGCAGCTCATGCGAGGTATTTGCCAGGAACTCGTCCTTGAGCTCGTTGAGCCTGCCCAGGTATACGTTCTTCTCCTCGAGCGTCTGCGCGTATTTGCGCAGCTCCATTACGAGCCTGTTTATCTCTTTGGCCATGTATGCGAACGCCTTTGACAGCGCCCCTATCTCGTCATTGCTCTGCAGCACGGGCACATCTACGCCGAAATTGCCCGCGCCCAGCAGATTTGCCGTCTCGGCAAGCGTGAGTATGGGCCTTGTT
>JAITEC010000051.1 GCA_031282225.1 Oscillospiraceae bacterium
AACTGCGGAATATGACAATTTTTGCTCCGTCGCACGGGGCGCACTCCTGCGCAAAAATTCTTTTCGCCGTAGGCGAAAAGGACGAGAGGGCGAAAATGGCTGCAAACGAATTTATTCAAGCAAGGATGCGGGCACCGTGCATTTGACAATCGGCGGAGGCGCGTGTAAAATAGTGGGGAGTTTGGGCGCGGCATAGCGCCGAGAGGAAGGTTTATCGGTATGGACGGGGAACCTGGGCCGCTGTATAGGCGGGTCCTGCTGAAAATAAGCGGGGAGGCGCTGGCGGGGGACAATCGGTTTGGGCTTGATTTCGAGGTGATACGGCGCGTCTGCGACGTAATAAAGCGCTGTGTCGGTCTCGGCGTGGAACTTGGGCTCGTCGTGGGCGGCGGAAACTTTTGGCGAGGCGCGGTGGACGGGGGCGGCAAGATCGAGCGCACGCGCGCCGACCACATGGGCATGATGGCAACCGTTATGAACAGCCTTGCCGTAGCTGACGTTTTGGAACAGATAGGCGTGGATGTGCGGGTGCAGACAGCGCTTGAGATACGTGCCGTCGCGGAGCCTTACATCAGGCTGAAGGCCGACAAACACTTGCGGCGCGGGCGTGTCGTGATATTCGCCTGCGGTACCGGCAGCCCGTATTTCTCAACTGATACGGCGGCGGTATTGCGCGCGGCGGAGATCGGCGCGGAAGTCATACTCCTCGCGAAAAACATAGACGGCGTGTACAGCGCCGACCCAAAGAAAGACCCGTCGGCTATAAAGTACGATAAAATATCATACGACGACGTGCTTGCGCGCCACTTGGCCGTAATGGACTCCACGGCAACGTCGCTGTCGATGGACAACCGCATTCCCGTTCTCCTGTTCGAGCTGCGCGATCCCGAGAACATACTGCGCGCCATAGTCGGAGAGAAGATCGGGACTATTGTCGAGTGACCGTATTATTTTTTTAAGGAGTGTTTTGTGCCATGGCCGGTGAATATGCTGAATATGAAAGCAAGATGAGAAAGACGGTGGAGGTGCTGCAAAGCCAGTTTGCCGTGGTACGGGCCGGGCGCGCGAATGCTGCCGTGCTTGACAACATACGCGTGGACTACTACGGGGCGCCAACGCCTATAGGCCAGATAGCCTCGCTCTCCACTCCGGACCCTCGCACGCTTCTCATACAGCCGTGGGACGCGTCCAGCTTGAAAGCCATCGAGAAGGCGATACTGTCTTCCGAGCTGGGGATAAACCCGGCGAACGACGGCAAGGTGATCCGCTTGCTGTTCCAGCAGCTCACGGAGGAGCGCAGGAACGAGCTCATAAAGCAAGTCAGCCGGTATGCGGAGGAGGGCAAGGTCGCCATACGCAATATAAGGCGCGATGCTATGGAACAATATAAGGCGAAGAAAAAGAAAGCCGAGATCACAGAGGACGATCTCCGTGATGTCGAGCGAGATATGCAGAAACTGACAGACGAATATATCAAGGAGGTAGACAAGGCGGCCGAGAAGAAAGAAAAAGAGCTCTCGGAGATATAGCGATGACTTTCAAGCGCGCGCGCCCCGTAAGACATGAGCCGGGAGATATCCCGCGCCATATTGCAATAATTATGGACGGAAACGGGCGCTGGGCGAAAAAGCGCGGGTTGCCGCGCACGGCGGGTCATGCGGCCGGCGCCGAGACGTTTCGGCGCATAGCTACGTACTGCAAGGACATCGGCGTAGAATACCTGACGGTCTACGCGTTTTCCACGGAGAACTGGAAGCGCCCGGCCGACGAGGTGAACCTAATACTGGATCTGCTCGACAAATATCTGCGCGAGGCAATAGAGAAGATGGAGCGCGACGACGTGCGCCTGCGCATTTTCGGAGACACATCCGCCCTGTCGGACAGGATGCGCGCGCTCATCGGGAACACGGATGAAATATCCCGGCGCACGGGGGGCATGCAGGTCAATGTCTGCGTCAACTACGGCGGGCGAGCGGAAATAATGCGAGCGGCGGCGCTTTACGCGGCGGAGCGCGCGGAGGGCGGCGGGGAGGAACTCACCGAGGAGCGGTTTTCCGGTTATATGTTCTCTTCAGGAATGCCCGACCCTGACCTGCTCATCCGCACGGGCGGCGAAAAGCGGCTGTCCAATTTCCTGCTGTGGCAGGCGGCCTATTCCGAAATGTATTTCACGGATGATCTGTGGCCGGACTTCAACGAGCGGGCGCTCGACCGCGCCATCGCGGATTATGCGGGCAGGTCGCGGCGGTATGGGGGTGTTTGAGGGTTGAAAACGAGGGTCGCGGTCGCCGCCGTCGCCGTACCGTCACTCGTGGCGGTGCTGTACCTATGTCCCGCGTGGGCCACGGCGCTGCTCATGTGCGCCATATCCGCGCTGTGCGCGCGCGAGCTCGCGCACGCGGCGGGACTCGGCGGCGAGACGTTCGCCATTTGGCCCATTGCCTTTGCCGCGTTGACGTCTGCCGGGGCGTATACGGGCGTAGACGGAGGCGCGTTGCTCACGGCCATGCTGCTCGCGCTGTCCGCAGCGGCGTTCGCGCGCGCCGCTATGCTGTACGGTACGCCTTGGCGCAAGAGCGCCGGACAGATATTCTGTGTTATTTTTGCGGGTGCCGTCCTACCGTGGCTGCTGTCGTCGATTACGCGGCTGCGTATGATGGACGGCGGGCAGATATATGTCCTGTTCCCGTTCGTGTCGGCGTTCGTCACCGACGCGGGCGCGTATTTTACGGGCATGTTCCTTGGTAAGCGCCAGGCGTTTCCCGCCGTGAGCCCGAAGAAAACCGTGGAGGGCTGCGTGGGCGGCGCGATATCCGGAATAATCGGCGTAGTGCTGTACGGATGGCTGGCGGCGCGGTTCACTGGCGTGCGCGTGCCGCTTTGGGCGCTGCTGGTAGCGGGAGCCCTGGGGGCGCTGGCGACGCAATTAGGGGATTTGGCGTTCTCGTTTATAAAGCGCGAGTACAAAATAAAAGATTTTGGAGGTATGCTGCCAGGGCACGGAGGCGTGCTCGATAGGTTCGATAGCATGGTGTTTGCGGCGCCGACAGTGTATCTTGCGCTGAGTGCCGCCCATGGGAACCTGCATGGCTCATGGTTCGCAATATAGTGCGCGGCGGTATCGCAGTTCTCGGTTCGACGGGGTCAATAGGGACGCAGGCGCTCGATGTGGCGCGAGCGCTCAACATGCGCGTGGCCGCGTTGGCGGCCGAATCGAACATAGCGCTGCTCGAAGCGCAGGCGCGCGAGCATAGCGTCCCGCTCGTCGCGGTGCGCGATACGCGCGCGGCGGACGAACTGGCAAAAAGGCTGCGCGATACGCGCACGCGCGTTGTGCCGGGCGAGGGCGGCATACGGCAAGCCGCCGTGGCGCCGGGCGCCGAGACGGTGGTAGTGGCGGTTGTTGGTGCCGCCGGCATCTTGCCTACGCTTGACGCGCTGGAAGCGGGAATGCGGGTCGCGCTGGCGAACAAGGAGACGCTGGTGTGCGCGGGAAAACTCGTGATGGAGTCCGCGCGCGACCATGGAGCGGACATTCTGCCCGTGGACTCGGAGCACTCGGCGATTTTTCAGTGCTTGCAGGGGCGCGCGGTTGCGGAGCGGTTGATACTCACGGCGTCGGGCGGCCCGTTTCGCGGGATGGACGCGGCCGCGCTCAAATCCGTGACACCCGAAATGGCGCTGCGCCACCCGAACTGGAACATGGGACGCAAGATATCCATAGATTCCGCCACCATGATGAACAAAGGGTTTGAGGTGATAGAGGCCATGCACCTGTTCTCTATGCCGCTCGAACGGATAAAGGTGCTAGTTCACCCTCAGAGCGTCGTGCACTCAATGGTCGAGTACACAGACGGTGCCGTCATTGCGCAGTTGGGGCCCGCCGATATGCGCATCCCTATACAGTATGCGCTGACATATCCCGAGCGCGACCCGGCGCCGGCGGGGACGCTTGACTTGACGGCAGTGGGCGCGCTTACGTTTGAAGAACCCGACGAGGGGACTTTTCCGTCTTTGGGGATCGCGCGCAGGGCCGCCGCGCTCGGAGGCACGGCGTGCGCCGTGCTCAACGGGGCGAACGACACGGCGGTGAGGATGTTTCTGGAAAATAGAATCAGTTTTGACATGATACCCGCTCTGGTTGGCGCGGCGCTGGATAAACTGCCGATTGAAAAAAACCCGTCCTTGCAGGACATAATATCCGCTGTCGATTCTGCTTCCGGTTTTGTTGAGAGGATGTGTTCGTAATTTATATCATACTGGCGATAGTCGCTTTTGGGCTGCTCGTGGCCATACACGAATTTGGCCATTTTATCGCCGCTAAGCTGCTCGGAGTAAAGGTGAACGAGTTCGCCGTGGGCATGGGGCCCAGGCTGTTGAAAAAACAGGGACGTGAGACGCTGTACTCGCTTCGCGCCATCCCGCTGGGCGGTTTCTGCGCTATGGAGGGCGAGGACGAGGCCGTGCCGGATCCGCGCTCATTTACCGCGAAACGCAGGTGGAGGCGGGTAATAATTCTCATCGCGGGCTCGGCGATGAATTTTCTGATGGGGCTGCTTATCTTAACGGTGCTGTACTCGAACATCAAGTACACGGTGGGCAATACTATCACGGAACTTGCCGAAGGGTTCCCCGACGCCGGGGAGAACGGCCTGATGGTGGGCGACGAAATTATCTACGTCAACGGGGAGAGGATATATTACTCCGACGATTTTTCAATGTTCATGTCGCTCGCGGGCGGGCGCGTCGACATTGTCTTATCGCGCGACGGCGAGCGCGTGGAGCTGACCGACTATCCGCTGGTACGGCGCCCCATGCCGGACGGGAGTATGAAGTACGGCATAACGTTCAATGCCATAGAGGGTACGGCGGCGGAGCGGGTGAGATATTCCTGGTATAATGCCGTTAATTTGGTGCGCATGACGCGCGTGAGCCTCATGCAGCTCGTCACGGGGCGCGCGGGTCTGCGCGACCTGTCGGGGCCTGTGGGCATTGTTTCCATTATAAACGATGTTGGACAAACCGATGAGCCAACATCGCATAAGCTCCGGAACGTGGCGTATTTTGTGGCTATAATCGCTGTGAACCTGGCGGTTATGAATATGCTGCCCATCCCCGCGCTCGACGGGGGCAGGATATTTTTCACCTTGATAACGGGGCTCATAGAAGCCGTAACGAGAAAGCGCATAAATCCGAAGTACGAGGGGTATGTACACGCCGCCGGGTTCGCGCTGTTGCTGGGGTTAATGGCGATAGTCATGGTGAGCGACGTGCTGAAGATCGTCAATGGATAACCGCGAGGGGATCCCGCCGGGCGACAGGAGAGGCATATCGGTGGGAGGCGTCGCCGTGGGCGCCGGCGCGCGCGTGACGGTACAGTCAATGACTAACACAAAGACATCCGACGTTGCGGCGACAGCCGCGCAAATTGCGCGGCTGCGCGCTGCGGGATGCGACATTGTGCGTGTCGCCGTCCCGGATATGGACAGTGCGCTTGCCGTCGGCAAACTCAAGAAACTATGCGGCATCCCCATTGTCGCCGATATTCACTTCGATTACCGGTTGGCTATCGCGGCGGCGCGCGCGGGTGCAGACAAGATACGCATAAATCCAGGAAACATAGGCGGGTCGGAGCGCGTGCGCGCTGTTGCGGATTGCTGCCGGGAGCGCGGGATACCGATACGCGTGGGCGAG
>JAITEC010000125.1 GCA_031282225.1 Oscillospiraceae bacterium
CAGTTCTTTCCAGAGAACGCGCATGACATCTCCCAGTTCTATCTCTTGCAGAGCCATGCCACGGATTATGAGCGTAGAGCTCTGGGAACCCGCGTTTCCGCCCGTATCCATGAGCATGGGGATAAACGCAACAAGCGCGGGAACTGAGGCTAGCGCGTGCTCGAACCCGCCGATGATGGAACCGGTCACGGTGGCCGAGAGCATGAGCAGCATGAGCCACAGGACACGGCTGCGCGTGAGCTGCCAAACGCTCGTCTTCAAGTAGGGCTCGTCGAGCGGCGACACGGCCGCCATTATCTCAAAGTCCTCGGTTGCCTCGTCCTCTTGGACCTCCATCACGTCGTCTACCGTAACAATACCCACAAGGCGGTTCTCGTTGTCGACGACAGGCATGGCCAACAGGCCGTACTTGCGGAAATTATTGGCGAGGCTCTCCTTGTCGTCGCCCGTTGCGGCGAATATGACTCCGCGCTCCATCACGTCGCCTATCTTGTCGTCCGGGGACGCGAGCAGGAGGGAGCGCACGGAGACCGCCCCTACTATGCGGCGCTCGGCGTCCGTCACGTAACACGTGTAGAATGTCTCCACGTCCGCGCCTTCCCTGCGTATCCTCGCGAAGGCGTCGCTGACCGTGAGGTCCATCTTCAAGTCGATGTACTCTATTGTCATTATACTGCCGGCGCTGCCCTCGGGATACTTTAGGAAGTGGTTGATTATGTCGCGCTTCTCCGCAGGCAAATTGCTCAGCACGCGCTTTACGACGCCGGCCGGCATCTCCTCGATGAAGTCAACGGCGTCGTCTATAAACAGCTCGTCTATAATATTCTTTATCTCATAGTCTTTTATCGCGGATATTATTCCCTGCTGGATATCGTTCGGCAGGTACGCGAACACTTCGGCGGCCGTGTCCTTAGGTAACATGCGAAAGTACTTTACCGCCGTCTCCGGCGCTTCGTAAAACGCATCGAACTCCTCGGCGATATCGACAGGAGTCATGTCCCGGAGCGTTTCCCGCAGCACTGCGTAGTCGCCCGTGTTGAATATCTCATGCGTCACGCAATCGCCCTCCTCACATCGGCACCCGCGCTCGCCGCAGGCTGACAAAGCCCCCGCCGACCGACGTCGTCTCATACCACTTGCGCAAATCGGCGCGGAACAGGCGGCATTCGTCTATAACCTCAACGCTGGCGCAACCCGCGCCCGGGTCGTGCTCGACCGATACGAGCACGACCCAATGCCACGTGTCTAGCGCTTTCTCCTCCCCGTTGTCAAGCGACAGGAACGCCACGGGCACGTCTTGCACCAAGGCGCCCTCAAGAAAGGATACAACGGCGGACAGCGGCGGGCGCGCCTCGCGCCTGCCGGGGATCGCCAGCTCGTCGGTTTCCACGTCGAGCGACCGGCGGTGCGCATACCGCTGTATGCCCTCGCGCAGTATCCGCGTGTTCGGGATGCCGCGCATTGTGGGAGTCACAGATATCCACACATCGTCCATCAGGGCTCTCATGCGCTCTTTTGTCACGATGGGCGCCGTCTCTCCCGGCGCGTCCGCCAGCGCCTGCGAGCGCTCGATATAACTCACTATCGTCGATACAACGGAAGGCCCGCAGCCGGACACCCGCTTCCACCCCGTGGCGTACCACTGCTGGCGGCATCCATAGTAGACCTCGCGCGATATTTCGTCTTCAACCTTTAACAAGTCGTAATTTCTCAGCGCTTGTTTAATAGGCATCCCCACGCTCCTTCCGCGCGCGAGCGCGTCACATTGGATTTGCGCGTATGAACTCCAGTTCGTCCTCAAAGTCGGAACCCAGGAAGTACGGCTCGGGCGCGATATCCTCTCCGCGCTGCTTTGCCTCCCACGCCGCCTTCACTTTCTCCGGTTTTGCCGGAAGCGCGTATATGCGTACGCCGCACGCGTTGTTGATGGCGTTTATGACCGCCATGTGGTTTGAGCACTGGAACACCTCGGAACACCCGCACGACCCGTGGGGCCCGTTCGGGCGCGGGGTCTCCGTGAATATCAGGTTGAAATCGTCAGGTATCATGTCTATTGTCGGGATGCCGCACGCCGCCATGTTGCCGTGTATGTCCTGGGCGTCGTAGTCCTCGGAGAGCGCGAAGCCTATGCTATGCGACAGCCCGCCGTATCCCTGCCCCTCCACGGACAGGAGGTTGCCTATCGGCCCCACGTCTGCGGATGTCGTGTAGCGCAGCACCTGCGTCTTTCCCGTTTTGACGTCCACCTCGACAAGCGCGGCGTTGGCGCAGTACATATATGTCGGGTTCTTCTCGCCCATGCCCGTATTTGGGTCCGGTCCGGGCGGCAGCCCGATGCCCGCCTGGTCGTAATGGCCTATATACTTCGTCGGTATCCCCTCTGCCGTCATTTCGGCGTGCGTGCGCCAGCTCCCGTCGGGCTTGCGCATGGCGTCCATCAGCTTGTTTGCCGCGTCTATCGTGGCGTTGCCCGCCATGTAGTGCGAGCGCGACGCGGCGGCAAGTCCCGTGTCCGGGCATGTCTTTGTGTCGTTCATGACCAGACGAACCTGGTGGGCCTTGATCCCCAGCGGCTGCAGCGCCTTGACCGTGTGCGTCAGCGTGCCGATATCGCCGCCCTGCCCAACGTCCTCCCATGTGTTGTAGTGCGTGATTGTCCCGTCCGGGTTGAGTTCCAGCGCCACCTCCGCCTGGTCGAACATGCCTATCGTTATGAGGAATCCTCCCATGCTCATGCCCACGCCAACATGCCGCCCGTCTGCTTTAGCCGCTTCCGCCTCCGCCTTGTACCGCTCGTACACGGGGCGCAGCTTCTCCATGACGCGCGGATACGCCTCGTAGTCGTAGAGCGGCATGCTGTTGATGGACGTGTCGCCGGGCTTTGCCAAATTGTTCCACCTAAACTCGAACGCGTCTATGCCGGCCTTTTCCGCCAGCATATCCACAAGCGCCTCCGTTGCCGTGTATATCTGGGGCGCGCCGAATCCGCGGTACGCCGTGTTGAACGCGTGGTTTGTCGCGCCCGCGCGCGCGAGTGCCTTGATGTTTGGCACATTGTAGCCGTGGAACGCCACGCCGATGAGATTGTTGAATATGTGCCCACAGACCACGGCGTACGCGCCGTGATCCAGCGCGGCGTCGTATTCGGCAGCTATGATCTTGCCGTTACTGTCGCACGCGACGCGCCCGTTCGTATAGCTCGCCGAGCGTTTGCCCGTTGTGTGATTGAACTCGGCGTAGCTGAGCGTGAGCGTCACCGGGCACTCAAGGTTTTGCACGGCGGTGGCGACCAGGCCGTATACGTTGGGGCTCGTGGAATACCCGAACGAGCCGCCGGCGGGGTTCATTATGAACCGCAGCTTTTCTGCCGGTATACCCGTGCCCATTGACACGTCGTGCATCGACTCCGCGAGGCTCTGGAATTTGCCCTGCAGCGTTATTAGCCCGTCTGAACCTATATACCCCTGTACGACATCGGGCTCTATGGGCAGGTGAGGTTCGTGCTGCGAGTGGAAGCTGCCCTCCGCCACGAAGGCGGCGTCCTCAAATATCTCCTGCGTGTCCTCGCCCTTGAACAGCGGCTGCTCCATATAGAAGTTTGGCAGCGTCTTGTGGAGCTGTATCGCGTTGGGCTGCACGGCCTCCGGATATGTCATATATGACGGCAGCAGCTCCAGGTCCTGTTTGACTTTTTTTGCCGCCTCCCGCGCGTGTTCCTCCGTGTCAGCCGCCACGAGCGCCACAACGTCGCCCCGGCGGTTGATTATCTCTCCGGCTATTATCGGGAACTCCGTTATTCCCTGACCCTTTTGCCTGGGGGCGATGGCGGGCGAGGCCATGTTGTTCGTACCCTTTACGTCTTTCGCCGTCATGACCTTTATTACGCCCAGCATCCTCTCCGCCTCGGATATGTCTATGCCCAAAATGCGCGCGTGATGAGCCTGGGCGAGCACTACGGCCAAGTGCGCGGTGCCGGGCGGCATGGCGTACTTTATGTCGTCGCCGTATGCCGTGATGCCGCACACCTTGGCCACGGCGGTAGGGCGCGGGCGGCGCGATCCGTAGATGTCCTTTTCGCCCTCGAAATCGTAGGTGATCTCGCGCACCGTCTTCTCTCCGCGCATTACGGCGGCGGCCTCCATCACGGCGTCCACGAGCGGCTTATAGCCCGTGCAGCGGCACACGTTGCGGTGCGAGCGGAACCACTCGCGCACCTGCTCGCGCGAAGGGCTCTTGTTCTCGCGCAGGAGCTGATAGGCCGATATGATAAAGGCGGGCGAACAAAAACCGCACTGCGCGCCGCCGTAGGTTATCCACGCCTGCTGCAGCGGGTGCAAGTGATCCGGCGTGCCTATGCCCTCTATCGTAATGATCTCGGAAAACTCGGGCACGTTTTTCATCTTGCGCGTGCACGACCGGATGAGTTCCCCGTTGAGTATGACCGAGCACGCTCCGCACACACCTGTGCCGCAACCCACCTTCACGCTTGTAAATCCGCTCCGGCGCAGCACGCCCGCCAGCGTGTCCTTATCCGGGTCGTACAGAAGCGTTCGCTCCACTTCGTTGATATATATGATTATTCTTGTCAATCCCATTGTCCTTCTCGCCTTCCTTCTTCTCAAAATGCGTTTTTTTATGATGCGGCTTTTATTATTTCCGCGAATTCGCGCGGATCCAGGCTGGCGCCTCCGACAAGGGCGCCGTCCACGTCCCCGTTGCCCATTATGTCGCGCGCCGTGGCGGGATTTACGCTCCCGCCGTATATGCAGCGCGTTCCGCCGGACGCAGCCGCGCCATACATGTCCCCGATCACCGATCTTATATGCGCGCACATCTCGCGCGCCTGCGCCGGCAGCGCCGCTCTCCCGGTGCCAATTGCCCATACCGGCTCGTATGCCACGGTCATGCGCCGCAGATCCTCTGTTGCTACGCCCGCCAAAGCGCTCTCCAGCTGGTCTTGCACCACCTGCCGCTCGGTTCCCGATTCACGTTCGTCCAGTTTTTCGCCCACGCACAAAATGGGATACAGCCGCGCAGCTATAGCGGCCCGCATTTTTTTGTTTATGATTTCGTCGGTCTCGTGGAAGTACGCCCTGCGCTCCGAGTGTCCTATGATCACGTACTTGGCGCCGGCCTCCGCGAGCATCGCGCACGATATCTCCCCGGTGAACGCCCCTTGCGCCTCATAGTGGACGTTTTGGGCGCCCAGCCCGACGTTTGTGCCCTTTAATTTTTCCCCGAGCGCCTGCAAGTGGACAAACGGGACGCACAGGCAGATATCCGCGCCTGCAAAGCCGGCGGCGAGCGGCATGAATTCGTCCGCGAACGCCGACGCCTCCGACGCGCCCTTATTCATCTT